>JAYUPP010000070.1:0-13807 GCA_043760045.1 Betaproteobacteria bacterium | reverse complement strand
TGAACTCGATCAGGCCTTCGAACATCTGCGCCTTACTGGCGAAATGACGGTACAGCGCGGCTTCGCTGACTTGCAGCTTGGCTGCCAGTGCAGCGGTGGTGATGCGCTCGGCGCCGGGTTGTTCCAGCATGCTGGCCAGCGTTTGCAAAATCTGCACGCGGCGTTCACCGGGTTTGGGCCGCTTGCGGGTGGGTGCGGCGGTTTCGCTGGCGTCGTCGTCGGGGCCGCCACCAGGCTGCGCGGTTTCAAGCGGATCAGACATGGTGCGGTGGCGCAGGCGCAGCGCGCGGGCAGGCGGGTTGAAAAGCGGCGGGGGGCGGGGTGGCCTCAATCCGGCCTGTCTGAAGCCGTGGGTGGCTCTGAAAAGCATTCTTGCACAGGGCCCAGGGGCTTCTGCTTGCAGGTAAACACTGACGCCGCCGCTTTGCGGCATTGGTTTCAGCGCGCTGGAACTGAGGCGAAACCACCCGCCAGCCGCCGCAGCGCCAGCAGTGACGGCACGCGGTGGTCCACATAAGCCGGGCAGCGCCGCGCGCGCACGCGGCTGAAGCCGGCGGGCAGCCAGCGGCGCATCCACACCGTGTGCATGCCCACGCGCCGCGCGCCACGCAGGTTGTCACACGAGTCTTCAACCAATATGCAGCGCTGCGGATGCACCTGGAGCCGCGCCGCCACCTGGCGCAGCATGCGCGCATCGGGCTTGGGCCGCAGGTGGCCGAACATGTGCATGTCTTCAATCGAAATGAGGCCGTCGAACCAGCCGCCGATGCCCAGCACCGCCAGCACCCGCCGCGCATAGGCCGCCGGCGCGTTGGTGAGGATGTATTTGCGGCCCGGCAGCCGCGCCAGCGCGGCCAGGTCGTGGCGGTGACCGCGGATGCGGTCTTCCAGCCCCGGCAGCAGGTGGGTGTGATGCAGGAAATGAGCTGCCTTGATGCCGTGGTGGCGCACCAGGCCCAGCAGCGTGGCGCCGTAGCGCAGCCAGTAGCGGCGGCGCAGGGCATTGCTGGCTTCGCTGCTGATGTCCAGTTCGCGTTCGATGTACTGGCCCATCGCAACACGCAACTCGGCCATCGAGGCGCTGCTGGCGTCGTGCAGCGTGTCGTCGAGGTCGAACAGCCACACCGGGTGCTGCTTGTCCCGTGGCTTGCAGGGCTTGCCTCGACAGGCTCGGGACAGTCGGAAATACAGGCTCGGCCCGAACCGGGCAGGGGGTGTCCGGCGTGCAGAAAACAGGTTCAATGTGACCGCATCATGCTTCGACAGGCTCAGCGCCGACGGCGATGATCTGGTCTCAATGAGACCGGATCATCGTGCCGTACGCTTGGTCGGTTAGGATTTCAAGCAGCATCACATGCGGCACGCGGCCGTCGATAACGTGCACGGCCTTGACGCCGCTTTTCGCCGCGTCGATGGCGCCGGCAATTTTCGGCAGCATGCCGCCGCTGATGGTGCCGTCGGCCACCAGCGCGTCGATCTGCCGCGCCGTCAGCTCGGTCAACAATTGGCCGGCTTTGTCCAGCACACCCCGGATGTTGGTCAGCATCAGCAGCTTTTCAGCCTGCAGCACGGTGGCCAGCTTGGCCGCCACCAGGTCGGCATTGATGTTGTAGCTTTCATTGTTCTCGCCGAAACCGATGGGGCTGACAACGGGGATGAACTGGTCGTCTTGCAGCGCTTTTACCACCGCCGGGTCGATGGCAGTGATCTCGCCCACCTGGCCGATGTCGTGTTCTAGCGCCGGGTCGTCTTTGTCGGGCAATCGCAGCTTGCGCGCACGGATCAGGCCGCCGTCGCGCCCTGTCAGGCCCACGGCCTTGCCGCCGGCGGCGTTGATCAGGCCCACGATGTCTTGTTGCACCTCGCCGCCCAGCACCCATTCCACAACGCTCATCGTTTCTTCATCGGTGACGCGCATGCCCTGGATGAAGGCACCCTTCTTGCCCAGCTTGTTCAGCGCACTTTCAATCTGCGGCCCGCCGCCGTGGACCACGATCGGGTTCATGCCCACCAGTTTCAGCAGTACCACGTCTTCGGCGAATGCCTTCTGCAAGGCCGGGTCGGTCATCGCGTTGCCGCCGTATTTGATGACCAGCGTTTTGCCGTGATAGCGGCGGATGTAGGGCAGGGCGTGGGCCAACACATTGGCTACGGCGGTGCTGTTGGTGGCGGCGGTGGTGTCGGTCATGGGGGTGGCGGGCTGATGGTGCTGGGCATTGTAGGAAGTGCGCCCGCAATGCAAAGCGATGCAAAGCCCACCGGCCGTGCGTCACCCACCGGACAGAGCCGCGCCCCTGCAAGATCTAGCATCTGCGCCTTACTCAGGAGACCGCACCATGACCGTTGACCTCAACATCGCCGCCCAACAACAACAGATTCGCCTGCACGCGCGGCCGCAAGGCCTGCCCAAGGCCAGCGACTGGGAACTGACCACCGAAGCCGTGACGCAGCCCGCAGACGGTGGGGTGCTGATCAAAACGCTGGCGCTGTCACTCGACCCCGCCATGCGCGGCTGGATGAACGAGGGCAAAAGCTACATCCCGCCGGTGGGCATAGGCGAAGTGATGCGGGCTGGTGGCATCGGTGTGGTGGTGGCGTCGAACAACCCGGCCTTTGCGGTGGGCGACCATGTGACTGGCAGCCCCGGCGTGCAGGAATACTGGCTGGTGGCCGCTGACCAGATCAAACGCAGCGGCCTGGTCAAGATCGACCTGCGCGCAGGCAGCCTGACGCAGTGGCTGAACGTGCTGGGCATGCCCGGCATGACGGGTTACTTCGGCCTGATGGACGTGGGCCAACCGAAAGCCGGCGAAACGGTGGTGGTGTCGGGCGCCGCCGGTGCCGTGGGCCAGACCGTGGGCCAGATGGCGAAGATCAAAGGCTGCCGCGTGGTGGGCATAGCCGGTGGTGCGGCCAAGTGTGCATGGGTGGTGAAGGAACTGGGTTTTGATGCCTGCATCGACTACAAAGCGGCGCCTGCAGCCGGCGTGGCCGCCGACAAATGGGACGCGGTGCGCGACGGCCTGAAACAACATTGCCCGGCCGGCGTGGACATCTACTTACAACGTGGGCGGCGACATTCTTGATGCCGTGCTGGCGCGCATCAACAGAAAGGCCCGCATCATCATCTGCGGCGCCATCAGCCAGTACAACAACACGACAGCGGTGCAAGGCCCGAAGAATTACCTCAGCCTGCTGGTGAACCGCGCGCGCATGGAAGGCATCGTCGTGTTTGACTACGCCGAGCGTTACCACCTGGCCATCGCCGAGATGGCGGGCTACCTGAAAGACGGCCGCATGAAGAGCAAGGAAGACGTGGTGGAAGGCGGCGTGTTGGTGTTTCCGCAAACGCTAACGAAGCTGTTTACCGGTGAGAACTTTGGCAAGCTGGTGTTGCGGGTGGCGCAGGGCTGATCCGGGCGCGAAAGCCGCCGAGTCGACGTCGGCGCGGCACGTCAAGCTTTTGACTTACTACGTAAGCCAAACTATCATGAGGCTGACTTCATCGGTTGAGAACCTCGTATGCCGACACTTCTAGTTTCTTCCAAAGGCCAGATCGTGTTACCTGCCGTACTGCGGCGCCGGCTTGGCATGGGGGCGGGGGCCAGGCTCGAAGTGCTTGAGGAAGCAGACGGCCTGAAGCTGCGTGTGGTGCGCTCGGTGGCGACGGCCGATGTCGCCGAGCTGGCCGAGATGGTGGGCATGGTCAAGGCGCCGGCGCGGGGCGTTCCGCGTCGCCTGCAGGACTTCGACCCGGCATCGCTGCTGGCCCGTTCGCGTCGCGGCAATCCATGAGAGCGCTGGATACAAACGTCCTGGCGCGGTTTTTTGTCGATGATCCCGATGACCCACAGGCTGCCAGGCAACGCCCCGCTGCCGTCGCGGCTCTGGGCGAGCGCGCGTTTGTGTCGGTGACCGTTTTGTTGGAGTTGGAGTGGGTCATGCGTGGCTTCTATGAATTGCCCACGAAAGACATTTCCCGCGTCTTGCGGGCGCTGGCGAGCATCGAACACGTGACGCTCGAAGATCGCCACGCGGTCTTGCTGGCGGTTGATGCGTTCGACGAGGGTCTGGGCTTCGCTGATGCCCTGCATCTGGCGCGCAGCGCGCGTGCCTCGGCGTTCGCGACATTCGACCGGCGACTTACCAAGCGCGCCAAGGCTCTCGCGCTGGCGCCAACGCTGGAGTTGCTGGCCTCGTGAGGTTGCCAGACTGCTGAGACCTCCCTAACTCCGTTCTCACTGATCCTTCGACAAGCTCAGCAGCCCGCCATGACCGACGACCCCATCCTCAAAGTCCTCAAACAAATCAGCCCCCGCAGCTCCGGCACCGGCACCGGCCGCAAAAAAAACCCGGCACCAGCCTTTGCCGCCGAAGGCCAATTGCCGATGCAAGCCTTGGCCGTCAGCGTCAGTGGCGTCGGCGCCCTGGCGCAAGGCCTGAGCCCGCAGCAGGCGCGGGCCCTGCACACCATCAGCTCACCGGCACCTTTTGGCAAAGGTGAAAAAACGCTGCTGGATGCCCGTGTGCGCAACACGGGCGAGATTGCAGCCGAAGCAGTCACCTTGCAGTGGGCCGGCGATGCCTTGGCCACGCTGCAGGCACAAGCAGCTTCAGCACTGGGGCTGGAAGGCCTGCAGGCGCGGCTGCACAAGCTGCTGATTTATGGCCCGGGCCAGTTTTTCAAACCCCACCAAGACACCGAAAAACACCCCGGCATGGTCGGCACTTTGGTGTTGGTGTGGCCTTCAGCGCATATCGGTGGCGAGCTGCAGGTGTGCAAGGGCGAAGCGATGCAGCCCTTTGTTTCGCAGCAGCTGCAGGCGCAGACGCTGCGCTGGTGTGCGTTTTACGCCGACTGCCGGCACGAAGTGAAGCCTGTGCAGGAAGGCTGGCGTGTGGTGTTGAGTTTTGACCTGCTGCTGCCCGCTGAGGCTGCGCTTGCGCCCCAAGCGGCCCACCCCGCATTGGTGCAAGCCTTGCGTGCGTTGTTTGATGGCGGCGCAGCGCCCCGCCGCGAGCCGTGGTTGTTGCTGCTGGACCATGAATACACCGAACATGGCCTGCGCTGGCCCTTGCTGAAGGGCCAGGACCGCGAGCATGTCAGCGCGCTGCGTGCAGCCGCCGGGGCGCTGGGCCTGGTGCCGCAGCTGGCGCTGACCGAGATCCATCAAAGCTGGTCGGCCAGCTACGCCGGTAGCGGCCGTCGGGGCCGTGACGAGAGCGATCCCGAGCCCGAAGACCTGATCGACGAGGACATGTCGCTCAGCTTCTGGGTTGACGAACAAGGGCGCAGCCACCAGGGCCAGGCGATGTCGATGTCGCTGGCCGCTTGCGCCAGCTTCACAGATGACCGCAAGGCCTTTCTCGTCAACGAAGAATACGAAGGCTACATGGGCAACTACGGCGACACGCTGGACTACTGGTACCGGCGCGCTGCGCTGGTGTTGCAGTCGCCGGTGGCGGCCGAAGCTGCGCGTTTTGCCACCCAGCCCGAAGCGGCCCTGGCCGATGCGGTGAAGCTGGCGCGCACTGCCGGCCCCCACGATGCGCTGGCCCAGCGGCTGCAGCGGGCCCTGCCCGATTTGCAGCGTTATGCGCGGTCCAAGGGCCGCACCGTGTGGGCCCGTTACGCACAACTGGCAGCGGTGGTGCCACCTGCACTGGCCACCGAACTGTGCACACCGTTTGAGTGGCAGCTTTTTCAAGCTGCTGACGCGCAGGCGCTGGCCAAGCTGGGCCAGGCCCAGGGGCAAGACTGGTTGCTGGCCCTGCTGCGCACTTGGGGCCAGGCCCGTGCGCCGCAGGCACGCTGGGGCTGGGCAACGCTGCAAGCACACAACCCGGACAGCAGCGTTCAGGCGCTGTGGCCACAAGCGCTGCCCGGTTTTATCGGCGCCTGCAAGGCTGCGCAGCTGAGTGCTGCGGTGCTGGACGAAATGGGTGTGCAAGCGATGAACCTGCTGCAACTGGCCGACAAGTCCCCGGCCACACCCGCGCGGCGCCAGGCCACAGCGCAGCAGCGTTTGCAGGCCGTGTGTGAGCTGGGGCAGGCCCTGCAATGCCTGCCGCTGCCACCGGCCGTTCAGCAGCAGCTGACCCTGCTGCTGCACCATGTGGCGGCACAACGGTTGAACTACCCGTTGCGCCAGCTGGTGCCGTTGTTGCAAACCCTGGCATCACCCACGGCAGTGGCCTTGCCTGAGCGCCGGGCGCTGCTGGGCGATGTGCGCGCCGCCCTGCAAACAGCGCTGCAGCAGCCCTTGCCGGCCGCTGACGACCACGGGCTGCGCGAGATGGACTGGACTTGCCTTTGCCAGGACTGCAAGCCCGCACTGGCGTGGGCTGAATCGGCCACGCCGCAGCCACTGCAACTGCCGCTGGCCGCGGCACGGCGCAGCCATGTGCAACAAAGTTTGCAAGACGCAGCGGCGCCGCTGACGTTTCAGCTGCTCAAAGTAGGCTCGCCCCACCGGCTGGTCTTGAACAAACAACCGGGCTTGCACAGCCTGCGCCAGGGCCAGCGCGCCAGCTGGGTGGCTGACCTGGCGGCGCTGCAGCTTTTGTAAACCGCCGCCGGATGCGGATGCGGCTGCGGATGCGGATGCGGCTGCGGATGCGGATGCGCTACGGCCCCCGCACAGCCAGTCTACTTGGGGCTGGTGCTGGAGCCCTTAAAAGTGGATCCCCCGCATCAACTGCTGCATCGCCATCGCCTCCGCACTGAGCTGCTGCTTCGCGCTCTTGTCGCCGTCTTTTCCACCCTTCGCCGCTGACGAATCCGGGAACATCCTGAACGTGGTGTTCATGCCAATCTGCGCCACGCGTGGCATCAGTGCGTGCAGCACTTGCCCTGTTATGCCTAGCCTTGTTGCGATGCGCACCGGCTTGCTGATGCAGGCCTGTGCCACCATGTCGGCGGCTTCTTCGGGCGCCAGCGTGGGCACGTTTTTGTAGATGTTGGTGGGCGCGATCATCGGCGTGCGCACCAGCGGCATGTTGATGGTGGTGAAGCTCACGCCCTGGTCGGCATATTCTGAAGACGCGCAGCGCGTCCACGCATCCAGCGCCGCTTTGCTGGCCACGTAGGCCGAAAAACGAGGTGCGTTGGTGAGCACGCCGATGCTGCTGATGTTCACGATGTGGCCCTTTTTCTTCGTCACCATGCCGGGCAGCAGGCCCATCGTCACCCGCAGGCAGCCGAAGTAATTCAGCTGCATGGTGCGCTCGAAATCGTGAAAGCGGTCGTAGCTGCTTTCAATGGCACGGCGGATGCTGCGGCCGGCGTTGTTGATCAGGAAGTCCACACCGCCGTGGTTTTCAACCACCAGCTTGGTGAAGCGGTCGCAGTCGGCCATGTCAGCAATGTCTGCCGGGTAGGCCACAAAGGTGTAGCCCTTGGCCTTGGCCTCGGCGCAGGCCTCATTCAGCTTGTCGGGGTCGCGGCCGCAGATCAGCGTGGTGGCGCCGGCTTCGGCGAACTTGTGCGCGGCGGCCAGGCCGATGCCCGAGCTGCCGCCCGTCACCAGCACCACCTTGCCGGCCACCGTGCCGCGCAGGCTGCGGTCGATGAACAGATCGGGGTCGAGGTGGCGTTCCCAGTAGTCCCACAGTACCCAGGCATAACTCTCAAGTTTGGGGCACTCGATGCCGCTGCCCTTCAGCACCGCATCCAGTTCCCGGCGGTCATAGCGCGTGGGGAAGTTGATGAAGGTGAACATGTCGTCGGGCAGGCCCAGGTCTTTCATGACCGCGTTGCGGATGCGGCGCACCGGGGCCATCGCCATCAAACCCTTCTTCACGCTTTTTGGAATGAAGCCCAGCAGCGCGGCGTTGACAAACAGGTTCATCTTCGGAGCGTGTGCGGCTTTGCTGAAGATGTCCAGCACGTCGCCAACGCGGTAACCCTCGGGGTCGACCAGGTGGAAAGCCTTGCCCTTGATGTCGGCTTTGGGGTTGTTCACAGGGGCATGGCTGATGTGGTCGATGCACTTCACCACAAAGTCCACCGGCACGATGTTGATGCGCCCACCCTCGATGCCCATGCTGGGCATCCACGGCGGCAAGATCTGCCGCATGCGCTGGATCAACTTGAAGAAGTAATACGGCCCGTCGATCTTGTCCATCTCGCCGGTTTTGCTGTCGCCCACCACCAGCGCCGGGCGGTACACCGTCCACGGCACTTTGCATTCCTTGCGCACGATTTTTTCGCTTTCGTGCTTGGTCATGAAGTAAGGGTGGTCCAGCCCTTCGGCTTCTTCAAACATGTCTTCGCGGAACACGCCTTCGTACAGGCCTGCAGCGGCAATGCTGCTGACGTGGTGCACATGCCCGGCGTCAACGGCCTTTGCAAATTCCACCATGTTGCGCGTGCCGTCGATGTTCACTGCCACCTGGCTTTCGGCGTCGGCGCTCAGGTCGTACACGGCAGCCAGGTGATAGACGGCATCAACCTGGCCTTTCATGGCCTTGATGGCATCGGCCGCCACACCCAGTTTTTTGGCGGTGAGGTCGCCGGTGACGGGCACTGCGCGGGTCCTGTTCACACCCCAATAGTCGTACAGCGCAGCGAGCTTGCTTTCGCTGCCCGGCCGCACCAGAAAGTGCACGCTGGAACCCTTGCGCGCCAGCAAGGCCTTGACCAGGCGTTTACCGATAAAGCCGGTGGCACCGGTGACGAAATAGCGCATGAAGGTCTCCTGTTCGGTTGCGGATGGGATGCATGCAAACGCCGCACTGTGGTGGCGGCCTGTGGCCACTGGGCGGTGCCTATCGCACTTCGAGCATAGAGCCGTCTCACTAGACTTTTAGGCTGTGTCCCCCAGGGGGGAACCCTATATTCCGGCTCACGGTTTGCACCGCAACGCCTTCAACAACTTCAGGAGCACAGACATGGTCAAGAAAATGAAAAGCACGGCTGACGCCGCCAGCGACAACACCAGCCACACCGCCGCCTCGGCCACCGGTGGCTTGCTGGACAGCCAGCTGGCGCAATCGGTGAAAGAGTCGGCCCAGCAGATCTGGCTGGCCGGCATGGGCGCTTTCAGCAAGGCGCAGGAAGAGGGCACCAAAGTGTTCGAGACGCTGGTCAAAGAAGGCCAGAACCTGCAGAAAAAAACACAAGGCATCGCTGAAGACAAGATCAGCGAAGTGACCGGTAAGATGAGCGCGATGGCCGACACCGTGACGGCCAAAGCGGGCCAGAACTGGGACAAGCTGGAACAGATTTTTGAGCAGCGCACTGCCAAGGCGATGAACAAGCTGGGCGTGCCCACGGCGGCCGACGTGGAAGCGCTGGTGAAGCGGGTGGACGAGCTGGCGGCTGCGGTGGCCCGGCTGTCGAAGGCCGCACCGGCGAAGGCCCCGGCCGGCGCCACACGCGCCCGCGCTGTGCCGTCCAAAGTGGCGCCGCCTTTTGCAGCGGTGAAGGTGGCCGCGAAGTCCGTCAAGGCAGCGAGCAAAGCCGCTGTGAAGACCGCCGCAAAGAACCCAGCTCGGCGCGCCGGCAAAGCGGCCTGACGAGCGCTGAATCGCTGGCCTCGGCAGCGCTTCGGTGAAGCAGAAAACGCAGGCGCCCCAGCGGGCGCCTGTGCACATCAAAAGACCTTCAGGCCGCCCGCGCATCGGCCTGGCGCTGGCCGGTGGTGGCCCGCTGGGTGCCATTTACGAGATTGGCGTGCTGTGCGCGCTGGAAGAGGCCGTGCCGGGGCTGGACCTCAATGCACTCGACGGTTATGTCGGCGTGTCGGCGGGTGCTTTGGTGGCCGCCGGTCTGGCCAACGGCATGACGCCGCGCCAGCTGTTCAACGCCTTCATTGAAAACGACGGACCACGCGGCGACATCGTGCGGCCGGGTGTTTTTGTGCGCCCCGCCGTGGCTGAATTTGCCAGCCGCCTGGC
This sequence comes from Betaproteobacteria bacterium, assembly GCA_043760045.1. Taxonomy (GTDB): domain Bacteria; phylum Pseudomonadota; class Gammaproteobacteria; order Burkholderiales; family Burkholderiaceae_C; genus Rubrivivax. Next base: position 3,907 of record JAYUPP010000070.1, on the reverse strand, counting down.
CCAGCTGCCCACCCTGATGCTGCAAGCCGGCATGGGCCTGGCGCTGCGCCAGCGCAACTTGCTGGCCACGCTGGAACACCTGGCGCGTGTGCTGCCCACGGGATTGTTCAGCCACGCGCCGGTTCAGGCGCAGGTGCAGCGGCTGCTGGCGGCGCCCGGCCGCAGCAACGACTTCAGGCAACTGCAGCGCCGCCTGGTGCTGGTGGCCACCGACCTGGACAGCGGCGAAACCGCGCCCTTCGGCCTGCCCGGCTGGGACCACGTGCCCATCTCTGAAGCGGCAGCGGCCAGCGCGGCGCTGCCCGGCCTGTTCACGCCGGTGCCCATCAACGGGCGCTGGTATGTGGACGGCGCGCTGAAGAAAACCCTGCACGCCAGCGTGCTGCTCGACATGGGCCTGGACCTGGTGCTGTGCCTGAACCCGCTGGTGCCTTTTGACGCCGGGCGCACCCGCCGCCACCGGGTGCTGGGCAAAACCGTGGCGCCGATTCCGCAGCTCGTGGACGGCGGCCTGCCGCTGGTGCTGAGCCAGACTTTTCGCACGCTGATTCATTCGCGGCTGGAGCTCGGCATGAAGGGTTACGAGGCCAGCCACCCGGGCACCGACATCCTGCTCTTCGAGCCCCGGCACAGCGACCCGGAAATGTTCAGCGCCAACACTTTTGCTTATGGCCAGCGCCGGCAGTTGGCCGAACACGCCTACCAGAGCACCCGTGCTGACTTGCGTTCGCGCCGTGGCACGTTGGCGCAGTGCCTGCAGCGCCACGGCCTGGCGCTCGACACGGCCGTGCTGGACGACCCCGACCGCCGCCTCGCCCAGCGCCGCCAGCCTGTTGCCAACACCCGCGCGGGCCGCGCGCTGCGGCGGCTGGACGAAGTGCTGGACGACCTGGAACACACGCTGCGTGGCTGGCCGGCGCCGGCCCGGGTTTGGGTGTGACGAGGCGCGTGCCAAGTGGGGTGTCAGCAAGCGGGTATTTTTCACAGCGCGGCGGCTTGTAACGGGTTGATACTCAGGCGGCGTTGATACTTTTTTTGCCATGCACCCGCCAGCACCCGCTTTGCACACAACGGCTGTCTCACCCGCGCCCGCACCCGCACCCGCACCTGCACTGGCGCTGGACCGCCTGCGTGGCCGTTTGATGCGCCAGTCGCTGTCCCATTTGCTGGACAAAGTGCAGGGCGTGCGGCAGGCGCTGCCCCATCTGGCTGCGCTCGAGGCGGCGCTGGATGAACACGGCCCTGCGGCGCTGGCCGGCATGTCGCGCCCGGTGCTGGTGAAGATGTGCAGCCAGCTTTCAGGGCTGCCCTTGCCGGCCGACGACCCACCGCTGCAAGACTTGCTGGAAAGGCTGATGCGAGCCCTGGAGTCTTCGCCAGTGGCTTTGGCGGCGGCTGCGCACCCGACCCAGCGGGCTGTTCATGTGCATGACTTGTCCGACTTCCTGACCGACGACAAGCTGGTGGTGGCTGAAGCCAGCTACACCGACTTCGCGGCGGCGACAGACGAGCTGGCCACCACCCGCTCGGACCCACTTTGAAGGACAGGCTGCCCCAGCGCCATTAAAACCTTCATACCGCCCACAATCGGTGGCATGAAAACGTCAAGGCTGTGGTGCATCTTGTGGCTGGGTTGCGGTGTGCTGGCCAGCGGTCTGCCCACCCTGCTGTGGGCCGCCGACGCCGTGCAGGTGGGCTCCAAAAGGTTCACCGGAAGTTATGTGCTGGGTGAAATCGTGCGCCAGACCTTGCAGCAGGCCGGTGTGGCGGCCGAACACAAACAGGGCCTTGGCAACACCGGCATTCTTGAACAGGCATTGGCCAGTGGTGCAGTGGCGGTCTACCCCGAATACACCGGCACCATCGTGCGTGAAATCCTGAAGCGCGAAGGCAACCCCAACCTGCAGCTACTGAATGAGTGGCTGGCACCGCGCGGGCTGAAGGCCGCAGTGCCGCTGGGCTTCAACAACACCTATGCGCTGGCACTGCGCGAAAGCGTGGCTGAAAAGCTGGGCCTGGTCCACATTTCTGACCTGGCCAAAGTCGCGCCCGGTGCGCTGAAACTCGGCCTGTCGCATGAATTTCAGGTGCGGGCCGACGGCTGGCCGGCGCTGTTGAAGGCTTACGGCTTGACGCTGCCCGCAGGCGCTGCGCTCGACCATGGCCTGGCTTATGAAGCCGTGCAAGCCGGCCAGGTGGACCTGATCGACGTCTATTCCACGGACGCCAAGGTGGGGCGTTATGCCTTGCGTGTGTTGGTGGACGACCGCAATTTTTTCCCGCGTTATGACGCGGTGCTGCTGATGAAGCAGTCGCTGGACGACACACCCTTGCAGAAGCTGGCCGGCCGCATCGACGAAAAAACGATGACGGCGCTGAACGCGCAGGTGGAACTGGATGGGCTGAACTTTGCCCAGGTGGCGCGCGGCTTTCTGGCCGGCACGCCTGCTGCCACTGAGCAGGCCGCCACACCGCGCAGCAACCTGTGGCAGCGTGTGTTTGCGCCCGACCTGTGGCGGCTGACCACGCAGCACCTGGCGCTGGTGTTTGGCTCGCTGTTGCTGGCGGTGCTGGTGGGGGTGCCGATAGGAGTCTGGGCCTGGGCGCGGCCGCGTGTTGCGGGCTGGCTGCTGGGCACCGTGGGCGTGTTGCAAACGGTGCCGTCGTTGGCGCTGTTGGCTTTCCTGATTGCGCTGCTCGGCAGCATCGGTTTTTGGCCAGCGCTGCTGGCGCTGTTTGTCTACGCGCTGTTGCCCATCGTGCGCAACACGCATGCGGGTTTGCTGGGGGTTGCCCCGGGTTTGACGATGGCGGCCAAGGCGCTGGGTCTGACCGACCGCCAGACCCTCTCCAGCGTGCAGTTGCCGTTGGCTGGGCCGGTGCTGCTGGCCGGCATCAAGACGGCGGCCGTCATCAATGTCGGCACGGCCACGGTGGCGGCTTTTATCGGCGCCGGCGGATTGGGTGAACGCATCGTTGCCGGGCTGGCTGTCAGTGACAACAGCTTGATGCTGGCCGGTGCGCTGCCGGCCGCTGTGCTGGCGTTGTTGGTGCAGTGGGGTTTTGATGCCCTGGGGCGGCGCCTGGAGCCGCCGGCGGCAAACTGAACGGTGCTCCTGGGCGGCCGCAGAATGCGCCTGCGCAGGTCGCCATATCGGGTCGTCAACCCACCGCCAGCCGCCGGTAGTCGCTGGGTGCCAGCCCCAGGTGGGCGCGGAACACGCGGCTGAAATGCGCCATGTTGGAAAAACCGAAACCCAGCGCGATGTCGGTGATGGAACGGTGGCCCTGCGCGCGGTCGTCAAAGCTGGCGCGGCAGGCCTGCAGGCGCTGGTTCAGGATGTAGCCGGCCACGCCGTCGGGTTCTTCAGCAAAAGCGTTGTACAGCTGGCGCCGGCTGCAGTTCAGGGCCATAGCCACGACGTCCACGCTGAGGCCGGCGTCGCCGAGGTGGGCGGCCACATGTTGTTTGATGCGTTCGCGCAGCGCCTCGCGTTGGCTGGTGGCGGTGCCGATGCCGGCCAGGTCCAGCATCGCCAGGTGCACAAACTGCGTGATTGCATCGCCCACGCCGCGCGCGGCGGTCGCGCTCATGCCGGGCAGTTCACGGTAGGCCGTGCGCATGGTTTCCAGCGCCATGCGGGCGACGCCGCCGCTGCCACCCAGGCGGCGCGCCATCAGCGGGTGCAGCATCAGGCCGCGTTGCACCAGCGGCTCTTTGGGCACCATCACCACCAGGTGTTCCACCCGCGCCGGGCAACTGACGGTGTAGCTGTCGGTGGTGTCGTAGATGCTCCACTGGTCGGGCGTGACCCAGGTTTCGCGGCCCTGCTGTTCCACCCCGGCCGAGCCGACATAAGGCGCCACGATCTTCAGGTAAGCGCGCTCTGACTGGCGCACCTGCGCC
>JAYUPP010000069.1:0-13836 GCA_043760045.1 Betaproteobacteria bacterium | reverse complement strand
CAATGGCCAAAAGTGAACGCTTCATGTAGGACTCCTGAACAAGGTGAATTGCATTGAACATCGGGATCAAACCCGCCAGTGGGTAAAGCAGACTCTGTGCCATCGGGAATTTCATACCCAAACCTTTGATTTCATTGGCACTTACGCCCAACCCCCCCAAGCAAGGGGTGGTTGGGTGTAAATCTTCTCGACACCGATTTCCCGATCTTTCCGTCCGCGCCGAGGCCCCAATTCAGGGGCCGGCGAGAATGACGCATGGCCAAAACTTCCTTTGTTTGCCGCGAATGTGGCGCCACGCACCCCAAATGGCTGGGCCGCTGTGCCCAGTGCAATGCCTGGAACACGCTTGATGAAACGCTGGTTGAGCCCAGCGGCCAAGCCACCACCGCTGGCGCGCAGCGCAACAGCCGTTTTCAGGCGCTGGCGGCCAGCCAACCGGTGGCCACGCTGGCCGATATCGACGCGGCCGAGGTGCTGCGCACCCCCACCGGCCAGGAAGAGCTGGACCGGGTGCTGGGCGGCGGCATCGTTGAAGGTGCTGTGGTGTTAATTGGAGGCGACCCCGGAATCGGCAAAAGCACGCTGCTTTTGCAGGCGTTGGACGCCCTTTCGGCGCAAATGAGGGTGCTTTACGTCACCGGCGAAGAAAGCGGCGCGCAGGTGGCGCTGCGCGCCAAACGGCTGGGGCTGGCCGGCAAAGCGGTGCGGGTGGCCGCTGAGATTCAGCTGGAAAAGATCCTGTCGTTGATCGAATCCGAAGCGCCGCAGTTTGTCGTGATCGATTCGATACAAACGGTGTACTCCGACCAACTCAGCTCAGCCCCGGGTTCGGTTGCCCAGGTGCGCGAGTGTGCGTCGCAGCTCACGCGGGTGGCCAAAACACGGGGTTGCAGCGTCGTGCTGGTGGGGCACGTCACCAAAGAAGGGGCGTTGGCCGGGCCGCGTGTGTTGGAGCACATTGTGGACACCGTGCTGTACTTCGAGGGCGACACGCACAGCAGTTTTCGGCTGGTGCGGGCGATCAAAAACCGCTTCGGCGCCGTCAACGAGATTGGCGTTTTTGCGATGACCGAGAAAGGCCTGAAAGGTGTCAGCAACCCGAGCGCCATTTTCCTGTCCACCCACAGCGAGCCGGTGCCGGGCACCTGCGTGCTGGTGACGCTGGAAGGCACGCGCCCTTTGCTGGTGGAAATTCAGGCGCTGGTGGACAACGGCGGGCCCAGCCCGCGGCGCCTGAGTGTGGGCCTTGACCGCGACCGTCTGGCCATGCTGCTGGCGGTGCTGCACCGCCACGCCGGCGTCAGCTGTATGGACCAGGATGTGTTTGTGAACGCTGTGGGCGGCGTGCGCATTGGCGAGCCCGCTGCCGACCTGGCGGTGCTGTTGGCCATACAAGGCAGCCTGCGCGGCAAGGCACTGCCACGCGGCTTTATCGCTTTTGGCGAAGTGGGCCTGGCCGGCGAGGTGCGGCCGGCGCCACGCGGGCAAGAACGGCTGCGGGAAGCGGCCAAGCTGGGCTTCAGCGTCGCCGTGGTGCCGAAGGCCAACGCGCCGAAAAAGCCCATCGAAGGGCTTACGGTGCATGCGGTGGAGCGCATTGAACAAGCCATCGACGTGGTGCGCTCGCTGCAGTGAACACCGCTTGAGTGGCACCGACAAATTTCAGCCGCCACTCTTGTCATCAGTGCACGCCGCCCCGACGTTGTGCTGACGCTGCTGCAATGGTGCTTGCAGACTCAAGGGGGTGTTCACGATGTTGCTCAAGCGGTTGTCGCTGTTGTGGTCTGTGGTGCGCGGCGACGCGCGTTTGCTGTGGCGCGCGCTGCGCCACCCGCAAGCGCCGGGCTGGCTGAAGCCGGCGGCGCTGGCTTTGGTGGCTTACCTGATTTGGCCGGTGGACCTGATACCCGACTTCATACCCTTCGTGGGCGTGATGGACGACATCGTGCTGATACCGCTGGCCATCCGCTTTTTGCTGGACCGCCTGCCGCGCCCGCTGCGCGCCGACATCACGGCCTAGGCTCAGGTTCTCTTGCTGGCTTACGCAGCCCGCGCTCCAACACCGTTTGCCGCAACCCGTAAGCCACGCGGGCGGCTTCATTGCGCAACCGGTAAACGTATGTCGGCAGCCGCTGATGCCAGGCAAACTTGCGGCTCAGCCCCGGCGGCGCCACGATGGTGGATGCAATCTGCTCGTCATGCCCACAAGGCGTGGGGGTGACCAGCCGCACCTTCAGGCCGAGGCGCCAGCCCTGGTCAAACACATGGTCGTAGGGCAAGCTCATCGGCAGTAGCTGCAATAAATAGACCTGCGCGGCTTTGCGGTTGATGGCGTAGGCGCTGCTGCCGGTGCAGCGGCTCAACATCACCGCCAGCCGGTGGCCTTCAGACAGCTGCAGAAAGGCCTGCGGCGTGCCCGAGTGCACAGCTGAAAGCTTGCACATGTCCCAGCGCTCGCGGTGCCGAGCCAAGCCCCGCATCACGGCCGGCAGGCTGTTGTGCAGCAGCGCGTCGTCTTCCAGCACCAGCGCAAATTCGGCGTCGCTGGCGACGAAGTTGCGCATCACCTGCACATGTGACAGATAACATCCCAGTTCGCCCCAGACGGGCAGCATGCCGTGTTTGCGACGGTAGGCGGGCTCGTCCAGCAAGGCGCGCTGCTCGGCCGTCAGCAAACGCGCGTCCACTGCGGCCATGCGGTGAAAAGGCATACCCAGGCGCTGCAGCTGCGCTGTGATGCGCGCCAGCCGGTCTGGCGCACGGTCCAGGTTGATCACCCATGTTTGAAAACCCGTCATCGTTCAGATTCTCACCCACTGGCAGCGGCACCCTTGCACGCTGCCGGGCTGGCAGGTGCAGCCTGTGAACGCCGCGCTGGGTTGGGCGTTGGCGGCCGCCGCTGTGGCGCTGGGTTACGCGGGCTACGGCTGGCCCGGCGTGCTGCTGGCATTGACGGTGGTGGTGTTCTGGTTGCTGCTGCAGTTCAGCCAGGCCCTGCGCGTGATGCGCAACGCTGCCCAGCGGCCTATCGGCAGCATTGGCAGCATTGGCAGCATCGGCGGTGGGGCCCGCAGTGCGCTGATGCTGCAAAGCAAACTGCAGCGCGGCATGCGGCTGCCCCAGGTGATGAAACTGACGGGCAGTTTTGGCGTCGCCGTACCACCAAGCTCTGCCGCGCCGCCCGACAGCGAAGCATTTGCCTGGACCGACGCCAGTGGCGACACGCTGCACATGACGTTGACGGCCGGCCGCGTTGCCGCGTGGGAACTGCAGCGCGCCGGGGCACCGTCAGGGACGCCGCCAGGGACACCGTCAGAGACACCGTCAGCAGACGGCGGCGCCTAAAATCAGCCGCTGACACCCACCGGCACCCCCGCGCGCAGCCTGCGCCACAACAAGGAATGAACCATGTCGATGTCCGACCGCGACGGCAAGATCTGGATGGACGGCCAACTCGTCGAATGGCGCGACGCCAAGATCCACGTGCTGAGCCATACGCTGCATTACGGCTGCGGCGCTTTTGAAGGCGTGCGGGCGTACAACACGGCAAACGGCACCGCCATTTTCAGGCTGCAGGAACACACCGAGCGCCTCTTCAACAGCGCCAAGATCCTGCGCATGAAAATCCCCTTCACACCCGAACAAGTGCTGCAGGCGCAGCGCACCGTGGTGCGTGAAAACAGGCTGGAAAGCTGCTACTTGCGCCCGCTGGTGTGGATCGGCGACCAGAAGCTGGGCGTCAGCCCCAAGGGCAACACCATCCACCTGATGGTGGCAGCCTGGCCCTGGGGCGCCTACCTGGGCGAAGAAGGCCTGAAGCGCGGCATCCGCGTGAAGACCAGCAGCTACACGCGCCACCACGTCAACATCACGATGACGCAGGCCAAAGCGGTGAGCAACTACACCAACAGCATCCTGGCCAACATGGAGGCCACCGACGAAGGTTATGACGAGGCCTTGTTGCTCGACCCCAGCGGCTTTGTCAGCGAAGGCGCCGGCGAAAACATCTTCGTGATAAAAAAAGGCGTGGTCTACACACCCGACCTCAGCGCCGGTGCGCTGAACGGCATTACCCGCGACACCATCTTCAACATTTGCCAGGATCTCGGCATAAAGCTCGTGGAAAAACGCATCACGCGCGACGAGGTCTACATCTGCGACGAAGCGTTTTTCACCGGCACCGCAGCCGAGGTGACACCGATACGTGAACTGGACCGCATCGAGCTCGGGACGGGCGAATATGCGGGCCGCCGTGGGCCGGTCACCGAAAAAATCCAGGCTGCGTTTTTTGACATCGTCAACGGCCGCAACGCCAAATATGCCGAATGGCTGACCGCCGTTTGAGCGCCGCGATGAACCCGCCGAGCACCGTGCCCACCGCTGCGGGCGCAGCCTCAGCCGCTGTCGAACTGACGGCCGCCGAACTGCTGCGCCAGGGCAGCACTTTCTGCCCCAACCCACGCATGGCCCTGTGGAGCAACCACCCCAAGGTTTTCATTGATGTGGGCACCACGGGGCAAGGGCGCTGCCCCTACTGCGGCACCGTTTACCGGCTGAAGGCCGGTGAACACTTTCACGGGCATTGACGCTGCCCGAACGGCATTTAGCGAAGCTTCGCAAGTGCGGAACTTCGCCCCACACCTAGAAAGTTAGGGCAACACCCACACCACTGCCGACCGCGCCGGCACGGTTGCCATTCCCGTGTCAGCCGCCCAGCGCGCTTGCTGCGCCACCCGCTGGTCGGCAGCAGCAGGTGCGCGGTGCACGGGGTGCAGCTGCAACGGCTTGCCACGCAGTGCGGGCAGCGGCAGTTGGGCCGGCGTCTTGTCACTGTTGATCAAATAAAGCAGCTCTCTGAAGCCGGCGCCGGGCCAGCCCCGGCCGTCCAGGTGCGCCACCAGCACAGCCGCATGCTGCTCGGGCCCGGTGTTCAGGAACTGCAAGCGCTGCCGCACTGCATTCGTGTTGGGCAAGCGGAACAACGTCGAACTGGCGCGAATCTTCAACAAGTCGATGAAAGCATCGCGTGTGAACCGGATGTGCGCCGGCAGCGGCTTGATGGCCGCGTCGGCGAGCAGCGGCTTCAGCGCTGGCCACAGCGCTTCGTTGTCGGCTTTGGGGGGCAGCCCGGTGCCCCAGTGGTTGTCTTGCAAGGTCCAGTCCAGGCGGTTGAACCAGTCGCCGCTGTCATAGCTGTTGCGGTCGCCGCTTTTGCTGCGCAGCAGTTCGGTGCCGGCGTGGAAGTAAGCAATGCCCTGGCTGAAGGTGGTGAGCGCCAGGCCCAGCACCTGCACGCGTGCGCGGTCTTCGGCGCTGGTGGCACGCGGCAGCTTCAGCACGTTGATGTCGAACAGGGTTTGGTTGTCGTGGTTCTCGACGTAGTTCACCACCTCACCGGGGCCTCTGGCGTAGCCGGCGCTCTGGCCGGCGTAGGCTATGTCTTTCAACGGCTGCACACGCCCGTCGAATGTGGTCATCGTGAAATCGCGCAGCGTGCCGGCCAGGCCCACACGCAGCAAGTCTGCGGCGCGCAGCAGTTCTATATGCGGCGCGGGCTGCGCTGCCTGCCCGTTGGGGTCGAAGTGCAGGCCGTTCAACCAGCCCTGGCGCTGTACCGTTTGCTGTGCGTCGTCACAGCAGCCACCGCCGCGTGCAGCGTCGCGTGCCCGGTCGCTGAAGGTGGCGATGCCGGTGCCGCCCAGGCTGGCTTGTGCAGCCTGCACAAAACGCAGCCCGTCTTTCACTTCACCAAAATTCCAGCCCTCGCCGATCAGGTGGATGTGCCTGCCCGTGGCGGCGTTGACGGCGCGCTGCAGACGCAGCATCGCGCTGCGCGGCTGGTGACCCATCAGGTCAAAACGGAAGCTGTCGATGTGGTGGTCGCGCGCCCAGACCACGGCTGAGTCGATCATCAGCTTGGCCATCATGCGGTGTTCGGTGGCGGTGTTGGCGCAGCAGGTGCTGGTCTCCACGTCGCCCACGGCGTTCAGTCGCTGGTAGTAGCCGGGCACGATGCGGTCCAGCACACTGTGCACCGCCTGGCCCGCGGCGCTGGTGTGGTTGTAGACGACATCCATGCCCACCCGCAGGCCGGCGCGGTGCAGCGCCTGCACCATGCTGCGCAGCTCGCGAATGCGCACGGCGCCGTCGGCCGCGTCACTGGCATAACTGCCTTCCGGTGCGGTGTAGTGCCAGGGGTCGTAACCCCAGTTGAAACAGTCGCTGCGCGCCTGCGCCATCACGGTGGTTTGTTGGGCTTCGCTGTCGGGCGCCAGGCCGGCGGGAACTTCGGCCGTGGTGCAGCCGCTCTCCGGCACGGTGGCCAGGTCGAACACCGGCAGCAGGTGCACGTCGGTCAGGCCGGCCTGCGACAGCGCCCGCAGGTGCTGCATGCCGTCGCTGCGGGTGTGCGCGAAGGCGCTGTAGGTGCCCCGGTGCGCGGGCGGCACGCTGCGGTCGTTGATGGAGAAGTCACGCACATGCAGTTCGTAGATCACGAGGTCGGTGATGTGGCGCACGCGCTGTGGGCGCGGCGTTTGCTGCCAGCCTGCGGGTTTGAGCGCGGCGTCGTTCAGGTTGCCGATCCAGGTGCGCTGCGAGTTCGCGTTCAGGCTCAGGGCATAGGGGTCGGTGACGCGGTTGCGCACCACGCCCAGCGCGGGCACAAACACATCCACCAGGTAGGTGTAGGTGTGTGCACTCAAGTCGCGCGGCAGCTGGGTGTGCCAGATGCCGGTGCGCGCCTGGCGCTGCAGCGGCAACACCGCTTGCGCGGGCGCCGTGCCGTCCTTGTGCAAACACAGCCACACGTTTTGTGCGGTGGGTGCCCACAGCTTGAAGGTGGTGCGCGCGGCATGGCGGCGCCGCTGCACGCTGGCGCCCAAAGCCGGCTCTTGTGCGGCGGCTGCATACAGGGTGTCCAGCGCGGCGGCGTGTTGCACGCGGGTGGCCTGCAGCACACGGCCTTGCGCGTCTTCCAGCACCAGCAGCAGTTGCCCCCGGTGCAGGTCTGGCAGGCGCGGCTGCTCGGCCTGTGCCACGGCAAACACAGGGCCCGGCGGGAACCAGCGCCAGCGCTCGGCCAGTGCAGCGGGCAGCGGCTGCGTGTGCAGCGCGAGCCGCAGTGCGGTGTCGAAGCCGTTGGCCGCCTGCCCCACTGTGGCATGGATGTTGCCTGCAGCGGCATGCAACAGCCGCACCTGGGCGCCTGCGGACAGCGGCGGCAGCGCAGCCCAGCGCAGCAAGCGTGGGTTCAACCAGGCGGCTGTCGCCGGCAGCGGCGCGGCGGCCACTGGCTGCAGCACCCGCTGGTGCGCGCCATCGCGCTGCGCGTCACAAGCTGTTGCGTCAGGCGGCGCGGCCAGGGCCAGCGCGTGCAGGCCCGGCAGCAGGGCTGAAAAGACAGCCCGGCAAAGGCGTGAAAATCGCGCAGACCTCGCCGCATGCTACCCAAGCCCAACAAGACCGACACCTGCCCCATGAACTTCCCATTGCCCAAGTCGCGCCTGCGCTTTTCACGTTGCGTGGCTGGGTGCGGCCTGTTGCTGGCCACGCTGTGCACCACGGCAGCACCCGCTGTTGACACCCGGCCCGTTGCACCCCTTTTGCGCAAGAGCCCCATGCCCGCGCACTGGCAGCACGGCGCTTTCATGGAAATTTTTGTGCGCGCCTGGAAAGACAGCAACGGCGACGGCATTGGCGACCTGAAAGGCTTGACGCAAACGCTGGACCACCTGAAAGCCCTGGGCATACGCGGCATCTGGCTGATGCCCAGCACACAAAACGCCGACGGCGACCACGGCTACGCCACCACCCACTTTCGCGCCATCGCGCCCGAGTACGGCACGCTGGCCGACTTCGACGAGCTGATCAAAGCAGCACACCGGCGCGGCATCGGCGTGGTGATGGACTGCGTCATCAACCACAGCGCCGCATCGCACCCGATGTTTGAGCAAGCGCGCCGGGGCCCCGAAGCGCCCTATCGCGACTGGTTTGTGTGGCGCGACACCGCGCCGGCAGGCTGGGACATCTGGGGCAAATACCCGTGGTACCACGTCGGCGCCGAGCCTTGGAACCGGACCGGCGAAGTGAAAGACATGCCGCTGGCCGCCGCTGGCGCACGCGATTTCTATTTCGGCACCTTCGGGCCACACAGGCCCGACTTCAACTTCAACAACCCTGCGGTGCTGGACTACCACCTGGCCAGCTTGCGCTTCTGGCTGAACCGGGGGCTCGACGGTTACCGGCTGGACGCCGTGCCGCACCTGATAGAAAACGACGCCACCGACTGGAACGACCAGCCGCAAAGCCGCGCCATCACCCAGCAGCTGCAAGCCCAGATCAAGCAGTACCCGCAGCGTTATGTGGTGTGTGAAGCCACCGCCAGCGCGCAAGACTATGGCGACCCGGCGCTGTGTGGTGGCGCTTTTGCTTTCGGCTACGTGCACCACTTTGTGGGCGCTGCGATGGGCAAGGCCGAATCGGTGCAAGCGGTGGCGAGTTACTACCTGAAAGCGCGGCCGACGATGGCCACTTTTGTGTCCAACCACGACATCTTTGCCGGCCAGCGCCTGTGGGACCAGGTGGGGGGCGACGAAAGACGCTACAAGCTGGCAGCGGCCGCCTGCTTGCTGCAGCCGGGTACACCGTTTGTTTATTATGGCGAACAGCTTGGGCAGGCGGGTGTGCACACGCTGCGCGGCGACCTGCCGCTGCGCAGCCCCATGAGCTGGACTGCAAACCGCCACACCGCCGGCTTCAGCAGCGGCCGGCCCTTCAGGCCCGTGGCACCCAACGTGCACACGCACAACCTGCGCGCACAACAGGCGCAGCCGGGCTCGATTTACCACTTCTACAAAAGCATGATCGGCTTGCGCAACCGCTGGCCTTCCATTGCACGGGGCAGTTATGAAAATGCTTTTGCGCAGGGCCTGGTGGCCAGCTGGCAGCGCAAGCTGGGGGCCGAGCACACGCTGGTGCTGATCAACTACGGCAGCAGCAGCGCCGACACCACCGTGCCTGCGCTGCCCGCGGGCGCTCGGTTGCACACGCTGTGGCCGCGTGCGGCCGCAGCGGTGCGCGTGGGGCGCGACGGGCAAACACAACTTCGGCTGCCCGCACAAAGCATGCGCGTGTTGGGCGTGCGCGCGCCATGAGTCAAGCCGCCACCACGCTGAACAACGCCCAGATGCAGGCGGTGCACCACCTGGAAGGGCCTTGCCTGGTGCTGGCCGGTGCCGGTTCGGGCAAGACGCGCGTCATCGTGCACAAGATTGCGCGCCTGCTGCAACACGGCCTCGGCGCGAAGCAGATAGCCGCCATCACCTTCACCAACAAAGCCGCCGCCGAAATGCGCGAACGCGCCAAAGCGCTGGTGGGCCCGCGCGCTGCCAAAGACCTGGTAGTCAGCACGTTTCATTCGTTAGGCGTGCGCATGTTGCGCGCCGACGGCAGTTGTGTGGGCCTGAAGCCCAACTTCAGCATTTTGGACAGTGACGACGTGCTCGGGGTGCTGAAAGACGCCGGCGGCAGCACCGACAACGCGCTGGCGCGGCGCTGGCAGTGGGGCATCAGCTTGTGGAAAAACCAGGGCCTGGACGCCGACGGCGCCGATGCCGCAGCCACTGATGACGATGAACGGGTGGCGGCGCGTGTGATGCGCCTGTACCAGGAACGCCTGCAGGCCTATCAGGCGGTGGACTTCGACGACTTGATCCAACTGCCTTTGAAGCTGCTGCAACGCGACACCGAGGCCCGCGCGCGCTGGCAGCAGCAGTTCCAGCATGTGCTGGTGGACGAGTACCAGGACACGAATGCGGTGCAGTACGAACTGCTGAAAGCGCTGGTGGGCGAGCGTGCGCACTTCACGGCCGTCGGCGACGACGACCAAAGCATTTACGGCTGGCGCGGCGCCACCATAGACAACCTGAAACGGCTGCCGCAAGACTATCCACAGCTCAGCGTGATCGCGCTCGAACAAAACTACCGCAGCACCGGCCACATCCTGCAGGCCGCCAACGCGGTGATTTCGCGCAACCCGAAAATCTTCGAGAAAAAACTGTGGAGCGACCTGGGCGACGGCGAACCGGTGCGCGTGCTGGAATGTGACGGCGAAGAGCACGAAGCCGAGCGCGCGGTGGCGCGCATACAAAGTTTGCGCGCCGGCACCATGGGCACCGGTGAGCCGCTGAAGTTCAGCGACTTCGCGGTGCTGTACCGCGCCAACCACCAGGCGCGGGTGTTTGAACAAAAGCTGCGTGGCGCACAGATACCTTACAAAGTGAGCGGTGGCCAGAGTTACTTCGACCGCGCTGAAATCAAAGACCTGTGCGCCTGGCTGCGCCTCTTGGTGAACCCCGACGACGACCCGGCTTTTCTGCGCGCCTGCACCACACCCAAACGTGGCATAGGCCACCAGACGCTGGCCAGCCTGGGCGAATTTGCGTCGAGGTGGAAAGTCAGTCTGTTTGAAGCTTTGTTTGCGCCCAGCCTCGCCGCCGCGTTGCCACGCCGTGCTGTGGAATCGCTGCAGGAATTTGGCCGCGAAGTGAACGACTTGCAGCAGCGCGCGGCGCGCACCAGCGGCGCCGAAGATGCCAAGGCGCTGCTGCTCACTTGGTTGATCTCTATTCGGTATGAACAGCATCTTTTTGATGGCGAAGACAGCGAAAAACTGGCCGCCGCGCGCTATAGCAATGTGCTTGACTTCGTGGACTGGATCGCCCGCCGCTGCGGCGGCCAGGTGACACAAGACGGCGGCACCTTCGAGGCCGAACGCCAGACCGTGCTGGATGTGGCGCAGACCATCAGCGTCATCTTGAGCCTGGCCGACCGCAACGAAGACCAGGACGTGGTGACGCTGTCCACCCTGCACGCCGCCAAGGGCCTGGAATGGCCGCACGTGGTGCTGGCCGGCATCAACGAGGGGCTGTTGCCGTTCAAGAGCGGCAGTGAAGACGCCAACAGCGAGATGACGCCCGAGCGGCTGGAAGAAGAACGCCGCCTGATGTATGTGGGCATCACCCGCGCGCGCACCACACTGGTTGTTAGCACGCTGCGCCGGCGCAAGAAGGGCCGCCACACGATAGCCGGCATCCCCAGCCGCTTCATCGCTGAAATGAAGCTCGATGAAGTGAAAGCCAAGGCAGACCCGCGCGAACGGCTGAAGAAGCTGCGCGCTGAACTGGCGGCGCGCAGCAGCACCGTGCCGATGGCCTGAACCGCACTGCAGCAGCCGTTTTTGCTGCCACGGGGCACTACATGCCCTTGAACAGCCCCGTGTAGCTGCGGCTCACTTCCAGCTGCTGGCGGTGCCCGCGCACACTGACGATCTGGCGGCCGCGAAAGTCGCGTGTCACGCCGGCGATGCACTTCACATTCACCAGCGTGCTGCGGTGTATCTGCCAGAACTGCTGCGGGTCGAGTTCGTCCACCAGTTCCTTGATGGGTTTCCGGATCAGCGCTTCCACCTGCGCCGTTTGCACCCGCGTGTACTTTTCATCGCTGATGAAAAACAGCACCTCGTCGACCGCAATCATCTGGATGGCGGGGCCCACCGAAGCCTGTATCCATTGCAGCCGCTGCGGCGTGCCGCCCGGGTTCAGCCGCGCTGACAACTGGTGCAACAGTTGCTGCATGTGGGGGCCGCTCGGGCCTTCATGGCTGGCGCCGTCGGCGTTGGCTTCGCTGCGCGCCGCCAGGCGTTTTTTGATGCGCTGCACCGTCAGCGCCAGGCGCTCGCGTTCGGCGGGTTTCAGCACATAGTCGGCCACACCTTGTTCGAAGGCTTCCACCGCATACTGGTCGTAAGCGGTGATGAACACCACTTCGGGCAGCCAGTCGTCGTCGTCGCCGGCGCTGCCGTCAGCGGCGGGCTGCGGCGGCAGTTGGGCAATCTGCCGCGCCGCTTCCACACCCGTCAGGCCCGGCATGCGGATGTCGAGAAACACGATGTCGGGCCGGTGTTCCTGCACCCATTGCACGGCCTCAATGCCGTTTTTGGCCTCGGCCACGATCTGCAGTTCGGGCCAGACTTCCTGCAGCCGCGCGCGCAGTTGTTCGCGCATCAGGCGTTCGTCGTCGGCCAGCACGGCACGGGGGTGGTGCACGGTGGTGTGGTTCATGTTGCTGCCGGGTCTGTGGATGCCGGGGTGGACGGTGTTTGCGGACCCGGCGGTGAGCGCCGTGACCACCACCACAGCAGCGCCAGCAACGGCAGCCACAGTGGCGACAACACCAGCGCCACCACCGCTGCAGCCAACACCAGCACCACCAGCACGGCCAGCACACTGCCGGCCAGGATGGCCGCCACCAGCATCGGCAACAGCGTCAGCAGCGCGAGCAGCACCAGCACCACGCCGAGCGAAAAAACCAGCAGACCGAGCGTCAGGCCACCGAAGGTCAAATCGTCGAATCGCCAATGCCAGTCGAGTGTGGCGAGCCAGGGCCAGGCCAGTTGCAGCGCTTGCGCCATCGCCGTCAAGGCCTGCGACAGCTGGCGCAACAGCTGCTCAAGCTGCGCGCCCAGTTCGCCCAGATCAAGCTGCACACCGTCAAGCCCGGGCCTCAGCACCGTCAGCAACCAGCTGGCCAGCGCGGCAGCCAGCACCACCATGAGCAGCAGGCCTGGCCCCACCACCAGCAGCACCCAAGGCCACCCGCGGTGGTGGCGTGCGGGCCCGGCTGCGGCCGCCGCAGTGTTACCGCCCACGCGCTGTTGTGGGTGCTCACCCGGATCGATGCTGATGTCTGGGTTCATACATCCATTCCTGCTACGGTTTTGTAGGGCACGGTCACCGTCACCACCGTGCCGCTGGGCTGATTTTGTGCAACCGTCAGCGCCGCTTTGGGGCCGTAGAGCAGCTGCAGACGTTCGCGGATGTTGGCCAGGCCCACACCCGTGCCCGCCGTCGCGGCCTTGCCAAAACCCAGGCCGGTGTCGGCCACCGTCACTTGCAGCTTGCCGTGCACGATTTCTGCCGCCACGCGCAAGCGCCCACCTTCGGCTTTGGGCTCCAGGCCGTGTTTGATGGCGTTTTCCACCAAAGTCTGAATCATCATGGCCGGAAATTCGGCCGACAGCAAACCGTCGGGCACCGCAATCTCGGTGGCCAGCCGTTCTTCCATGCGCACTTTCAGAATTTCCAGGTAGGGCTTGATGACGGCAATCTCGCGGCCCAGTTCACGCGGGCCGCTGCTGCCGGCGCTGCTGGTTTCGCGCATCGTGGGCATGCTGGCGCGCAGCAGCGCGATCAGGTTCTTCTGCATCTGGCTGGCGCGTGGCGGGTCGGTTTCTATCAAATGGTCGATGCTGGCGAGGGTGTTGAAGAGGAAGTGCGGTTCCACCTGCGCCTGCATGGCCGCCATGCGCGCTTCAACCACCTGGCGCTTCAACGATTCGGCCTCTGCTGTTTCAGTGGCTTGCGCGGCCTTCACCTCGGCCTGCATGCGGCCTTTGTAGGTGATCTTGATGACGGCCGACGCGGCCACCCACAGCAGCGTGAGCTGCATCAGGAAGTCGCCGATGCCCACGCGCGTGGTGCGTGTGGACCGCCGTGGTTTGCCCTGCTGGCTGCTGAGTTCTGCCACGGCGGACTTGGCCTCGTCGCGTGCTGTTTCGGCGTCACGCTGCGCCTCTTCAGCGTCTTGGCGCGCTTCGCGCAGAGCCTCTCCGATTTCCCGTTTGGCTTCGGCGACGGCACGTTTGACTTCTTCCTTGAAGAGCAGGTCGTCACTCGCTGCAGTTGCAACGTCGGCCAGCGGCGCTGATGCTGCCGGGTTTGCCGTGGGGTCTGCGGCGGGGTTCGCAACCGCCGCTTTGGGTTTGACGTGCACACC
>JAYUPP010000068.1:0-4988 GCA_043760045.1 Betaproteobacteria bacterium | reverse complement strand
GGACCCATACACTGACCTTTCTTACAACAGATCGACTCGCCCCGCGTCGCCGATCTCAGGTCGCTCCAGGCTCATACCTGAATTGGAAAAGACTGCCAGGCAGGTTGAGCTCGTGCGCGTGTCGCGGGGAACCCGTTGAACTGCGGTGGCCGATGTGCCGGTAGCCCTGTTCGAGGGCATCGACAAAACCCAGTGCAGCGCGCTCGGAACCTTCCAGCAGGTCGTGGTCGATGGCAAATTTTGGCAAACCCACAAACCGGCCCCTGCAAATTGCCCTCGCCATCAAGGCTTGCGCCAGCCCACCCCGCCTGCCGCAAAAATGCGTGCCATTTCGCCGTTAGCCACGAGGCCGTTGACACCCGCCTGCAGCGCCTCGGCCAGGTCTTTGGCTTCTTTTTTCACCGCCATGCCCACCACCCAGCCGTCGCGTGCGCGCGGCAGGGGCAGCGCATCGATGGCAAAACGCGGGTCGGTGGCCAGCACCGATTCCAGCTCGCTGGCCATGCCCGCGGCGGCCGCCACTTCGCCGCGCTGCAAAGCGCGGGCAGTTTCGGTGCCGTCTTTCCAGGTGGTGATGAGCTGCTCGCGGTAAGCGCCACCGTCTGCACCAATCAGCAGCCAGCCGGCCAGGCTTTGGCCGGGCACCGCGATGCGTTTGCCGGCAAACGCAGCCATGCTTTCCATCGCTGGCACCTGCTGCAGGTTGCGCGCAATCACGATGCGCTCGCGGAAGTAAGGCGCAAAAATTTCCACGCGCGGGTTGCCTTGCATCAGTGGCCGGTCCACCGGCACATGCAGCAACACATCGGCCGGGCCGAAGCCCAGGTAATGACCGCGCCAGACCAGGTTGCGCAGGTCGTCGTTCATGTTTTCGTCGGCATTGAAGGGCAACAGGCTCAGTTCCAGCCCCAGGCTTTTGGCCAGCGCCCGCGCCAGTTCCACGTCGATGCCTTTGCCCGCTGCATGGAACGGCGGCATCTCGTTGTAGAGGGCCACCACCAGGCGGCCCCGCGCCTTGATCTTGGCCAGCGCGCTGGCTTCGGTTTGTGCCCCGGCGCCGCCACCCCACAGCAGCGCGGTGGCGGCCAGCAGGCAAGACCTTCGGCTCTGGGTTTTCACAGCGGCTTCTCGCGGCGGGTCTCAAGATAGGCCTTGATGGCCCAGGTGGCTTCCTGGTTCAGGATGCCTTCAAAAGGCGGCATGTACACCGCGCCGTTGCGCACCTTGCCGCGGCGCACGGTGCTGCTGTAGTAGAGGTCCATCTCGGCCACGCAGGCGGCTTTTTTGGCCACCACTTTGACGCTGACGCAGTCGTTGTCCATCTTGCGCAGGTCGGGCGCAATGCCGCCGGATATGGCCTCCAGGCCGTGGCACCGGGCGCAGTTCTGGCCATAGGCCGATGACCCCACCTTGATGGCCGCGGCGTTGCCGCGGTAAGGGTTTTCGGGTTTCCACTCGGCGCCCAGCGTGGGCAAGCTTTTGGTGTCCACGACCTGCGGCGTGACGTCGCCGTGGGCCAGGGCAACCTGGGCACTTGCGGCCAGGGCCAACGCCCACAGGGCATGTTTCAGCACCGCTTTCATTGCATTGAGAGGATTGCGCTGGTTCAAGTAAGTCTCCGTTCAAGGAAGTGACAGTGCGGCGTTTGATTGCAAACCCCATGCCAGCGGCAGAACCGTTGATTGTCGCGGCCCCTGCTGCCGCAGGCATCAGGGTTGCGCCTGACGCTGCTGGTCTCGCAGCACCTGCCCGCAGCGCACACCCCGCTGCACACATCCTGCGGCAGCGGTCGTGCCCTAACATTCACATGCCCGCTGCCACCGGTGCTACACGGGCTTCAGGCCGCGCCGCCAGCACGCGCAAACGCCGCAGACCCAGCCCCCAAGAACCCCGCAGGAGACACCGCACCATGGCCTCTACCCATTCCATGACCGTGGCCGGGCGCAAGCAGCGCGAACGCGAACGTGCGCGGCCCATTGCGTCGTCGCTGACGCTGCCGCCGGCCCATCTGGGTGTCATCGAACAGTCGCACGAGCGCTGTGCTGCGCTCGGCCTGTCGCGCATCGAACGGGCGGACTTTTCGCCACTCGGCCGTTCAGACCTGACGGTGGTGCGCGAGCGCAACCTGCGCCTGCACAGCCACGCCGCGCCGGTGATGGAAATGCTGTTCGACCAGACAGTCGGCACCGAAAGCATGGTGGTGCTGACCGACGCACAGGGCACCATCATCCATTCCATCGGCGACGACGATTTTTTGCACCGCGCCTCAAAAGTGGCGCTGCAACCGGGTGTGAACTGGGCCGAGCCCAGCAAGGGCACGAACGCCATCGGCACGGCGCTGATTGAAGAGCAGCCCACGCTCGTGCATGCCGACGAACACTTCATGCACGCCAACCATTTTTTGACCTGTTCAGCGGCGCCCATCCTCGACCCGCGCGGCAGCATCCTGGGTGTGCTGGACGTGACGGGCGACCATCGCAGCTACCACCAGCACACCATGGGGCTGGTGCGCATGTCGGCACGCATGATTGAAAACCACTGGCTCAGCGACGACTACCGCAACCTCATGCGCTTGCACTTCCACAGCCGGCCTGAATTCATCGGCACGCTGATGGAAGGCATCCTGGCCGTCACGCCCGAGGGCCGCATCACCGGCGCCAACCGGGGTGCGCTGGAACAGCTGGGTTTGTCGGGTGCGGCCTTGCGCATGCAAAGCCTGGTGTCGCTGTTTGGCACCACGGTGGCGGCGCTGGTGGACCGCTTTCGCTCGCCCCTGGCCACCGCAATGGCAGTGCGCACCGAGCGTGGCAGCCCGCTGTATTTGCACGCGCGGTTCAACTGGCCGGTGTGGCGTGAAAGTGGCGGTGTGAACGGTCAAGCAAGCGGGCAAGCAAGCGGTGAAGCAAGCGGGAAAGCAGGCGGCGAAACAAGCGGCAGCGAAGAAAGCGCCAGCCTGGCAGCGCCCGACGCGCCCAAGGCTGCAGAAACCCCCCCGCGTGCCCAGCAGGTGCCGGGCCTGGCCCACCTGCAAACGGGCGACGCTCAAATGGCGGCCGTGGTGGCCAAGCTGCGGCGTGTGCTCGACCGCGACATTCCGGTGCTGGTGCTGGGCGACACCGGCACCGGCAAAGAGCTGCTGGCGCGCGCCATCCACCAGGATTCACAACGCAGCCGCCAGCCTTTTGTGGCGGTGAATTGCGCCTCCATACCCGACACTTTGATCGAGGCCGAACTCTTCGGCTACGAAGAAGGCGCCTTCACCGGCGCCAGGCGCAAAGGCGCGGTGGGCAAGATTTTGCAAGCCCATGGTGGCACGCTGTTTCTGGACGAAATAGGCGACATGCCGCTGCCGCTGCAGGCGCACCTGTTGCGGGTTTTGCAAGAGCGCCAGGTCACGCCGCTGGGCAGCGCGCGTTCGGTGCCGGTGGACGTGGCCATCATCTGCGCCACGCACCGCAACCTGCGCGACATGATCGACGACAAGGCCTTTCGCGAAGACCTTTATTACCGCCTGAACGGCCTGGCGGTGAAGCTGCCGCCGCTGCGGGAACGCAGCGACCTGGCCGCGCTGGTGCGCCGTATTCTTGACGACGGTGGCAACGGCCAGCACCTGCGTTTGTCGCCCGAAGCGCTGGCCTTGTTTGTGGCCTACCCCTGGCCCGGCAATGTGCGCCAGCTCTACAACGTGCTGCGCACGGCAGCGGTGATGGCCGGGCAAGACCGTTTGATCACGCCCGAGCATCTGCCTGATGATTTCATCGACGACGCCCGGCGCTGCGTGGCCGCCGCGGTGGACCCCGTGCAACGCGCTGCAGTCGCCGCCCATGCGCTGGCCGCCACGGCCACCACCGCCGCCACCGCCGCAGTGGCCACTTCGCTGCAAGACCTGGAACTGCAGGCCATCAACGCGGCGGTCAGCGCGGCCGGCGGCAACATCTCTGCAGCCGCCAAAAGGCTGGGTGTCAGCCGCAACACCATCTACCGCAAACTGCGCTGGAACGCCCCCGCTTCCAGCTGACGCCAGGCGCGCTGCCAGTTCAGTGCGTGGCGCGGGTCGTCGGCACGCAGCTGGGCCGGTGGTGCAGCGGGTGCGGTTTCCAATTCGCCGCGCACTTGCGCCGCCGTCACCGCTTGCAACAGGTCGCGCCAATACACACGGTGCCGGGCCGGCAGGTTCGCCGCAGGTGGGCCTTGTTCACCCAGCCACAGCGTGGGCCCTGCTGTTCGGTCGATGCCCGGCAGTTCCAGCAAGCGCTGTGTGGAACGCGCCAGCACCTGCACATCGGCGTCGCGGGCGTCGGGTGCGCCGGCGCCCCACAGCAGGCCTTGCGCCACGCGCACAGGGCTTTGTTGCCATTGCCACACCGTCACCGGGAAGCCGTTGCCCCGGCCAAGCCGCCACCAGCGCCAGGGCCCCAGGCGGCCCGTGGCGCCGTGCAGCAAACGCTGCGGCAGGTGGATGGGGTCTTCGGCAGCCATGTCCACGGCGGCGGCACCCAGCTGCTGGCGCAAGCGCGTCACACAGTGCGGGCAGCGTTGCCGCATCGCCTTTGCCACGTCGGCGTGACCCCAGTGCCGTGCCGTTCCCAATCCGGCCACGCCCAACACCAGCTCGGGGTGCGGCCAAGGGCTGATCACGTCGCTGATGGGCAAGCCCCACTGCCGCTGCACTTCACAGGCCAGCCGGCGGCCGAAAGCGGCGGTGGGCCCGCTGCCCAGCAGCCACACGCGCCGGCCCTGCACGGCCAACAGCAGGTTGGAAACCTGGCCCCGGTTGTGGGCGTCGGTGTCACCCGGGCTGGCGGGCAGCCACCACAGGCCCGGGGCCAGCGGTTGAAATTGCAAGGGCGCGCCCACGCAGGTGGCCGGGCGCCGGTTCTCGCCAGCGGTTTGTGCCGCCCAAACAGGCTGCAACGCACCGGCGCAAAGCGTCGTCGCCATCACCACTGCCACCACGAGGGCCGGCACCGCAGCGCACAGCGGCCGGC
>JAYUPP010000067.1:0-4989 GCA_043760045.1 Betaproteobacteria bacterium | reverse complement strand
CAGTGCGCGGCCACGCCGTGCTCGGCATGTTCGTGCATGGCTGCGGTGCGCACCTGCACTTCCAGCGGTGCGCCCTCGGGGCCCAGCACCACCGTGTGCAGGCTTTGGTAGCCGTTGTTTTTGGGGCGTGCGATGTAGTCGTCGAACTCGCCTTCCAGCGGCTGCCAGTGCGCGTGCACCAGCGCCAGCGCGGCATAACAGTCGGCCACGGTGTGCACGATGACCCGCAGCGCGCGGGCGTCCAGCACCTCCTCGAACGCCAGGCCCTTGCCCTGCATTTTTTTCCAGATGCTGTACAGGTGTTTGGGGCGGCCCTGCACGTCACAAACAATGCCGGCTGCACCCAGTGCAGCAGCCAGTTGCACCCGCGCGGCCTGCACACTGCCCTCGCGCTGCGCCCGTTTGCCGTCCACCCAGCGCGCCACTTGTTGGTACTGCTGCGGCTGCAGGAAACGAAACGACAGGTCTTCCAGTTCCCACTTGATTTGCCAGATGCCCAGCCGGTTGGCCAGCGGCGCAAACACCTGCAGCGTTTCAGTGGCCAAGTCGCCGGGGCACGGTGTGCGCGACTGCGCATACCAGCGCAGCGTCTGCAGGCGCGACGCCAGCCGCAGCAGCACCACACGCAAGTCGCGCGAAAAGGCCAGCAGCATCTTGCGCACCCGCTCGGTCTGCAAGCCGCGTTGCGCTGGGCCCACCTGCGCTGCGCGGGCTGCGCGCTGCACCTGCACCAGGCGCCGCGTCAGCACCACCAGGCCGGCATATGAATCGCCAAAGGCCTTGCGCACCACCTCTTCGGGGCGCTGCACATGGTCAGCGGCATACACCAGGTAGGCCGCAGCACACAGCGTGGGCGCAGCGCCAATGCTGCGCAGCACCTCGGCTGTGCCTTCGGCGTGGCCGAGTGCGGGCTCGCCGGTGTCCAGCACATGGTCGGCGAGCAAGGTGGTGGCAAAGTCGCGCGCGCGCTGCACCGGGTTGCCTGCGGCCTGCGTGCCGCCGCCGCCAGGCCCCGCAGCGGCCCCCGGTGCCGCATCTTCAACCGTGGCCAGGTGCACGATGGCCGCCGTGCCGTCAGGCCGGGCCAGCGCATCGGCACCGGGTTTCATGGGCCCAGCAAAAATTCGCGCACCACCTGGCGCTGTTCGGGCTGCACCAACATGGGCGCGTGGCCCACGCCTGCGAATTCATGCACTTTGGCTTGCGGCCCGCGTGCCGCCATGGCCGCCGCCGTGGCGGGCGACAGC
This sequence comes from Betaproteobacteria bacterium, assembly GCA_043760045.1. Taxonomy (GTDB): domain Bacteria; phylum Pseudomonadota; class Gammaproteobacteria; order Burkholderiales; family Burkholderiaceae_C; genus Rubrivivax. The sequence continues at coordinate 3,742 of JAYUPP010000067.1, read as the reverse complement.
AGGTCTGAATCGGCACCGCGCAGCAACAAGGTGGCAGCGGTCACGCGGTCATAACCGGCCCACAGCGCGGCCTGCCCGGCGGCCGCCAACGCAGGGGTCACCGCTTTGAAGGGCAGCGCGATGGCCGGGTCGTAATGCGGCTTGAAACCCGTGCCCGATGCCTTCAACTGCGGGCGTGTCAACGCCAGCCACTGCTCACGCGTGTGCGGGCCAAAGCCTTTCGATATCTCCCACAGCGCATCGGCTGCCGCTTCCTCCGTGGGCCACTGTGCTGGCTGCCCCAGATAGGCGCCGATGCGTTGCAGCGCCACGGCCTCGATGGTTGGGCCGACATCGTTCAGCACCAGCCGCCGTATCAATGACGCCGGCAACGCCGGCAGGCTGGCCACGCCCAGCCCGATCAGGCCGCCCATCGAAGTGCCCAGCCAGTCCACCTGGCTGGCATTCAAACGCGCCAGCAGCGTCACCATGTCGGCCACATAGTGCGGCACCGTGTAGCCCATCGGGTCGGCCAGCCAGCTGCTTTGGCCACGGCCCACCACGTCGGGGCAGACCACGCGGTAGTGGTGCATCAGGTCTTGTGCGATGGTGTCGAAGTCGCGTCCCTGGCGCGACAGGCCATGCGCACACACCAGCACACGCGGGTTGGCGGCGTCGCCCCATTCCCAGTAAGCCATGCGGTGCAGGCCCTGGCTGTCCAGGCATTGCACGTGGTGAAGGCGGGGCTCGGTCATGGTGTGTCCAGGCAAAACGTAAAAGGGTTGAACATCGTATCAACGCATCTGCACGCTGCCACTGACTTGTGCCGTCACGCTGGCCTTGCCGGCTTCCACCGGCAAAGATTCTTCGGCCGACGCCCGCATGGCCTGCGCGCGCATCATCGGCATGGGCGCCGGGCCGGGCGACTCGGTATTCACCGCCACCTCGCGCACGGTGTAGCCCGAAAAACCAAACTGCTTGCTGACCGCTTCCGCGCGCGCACGAAAGCGCGAGATGGCCTGCGCGGCGACGTCGGCTTCCACTTTTTCACGCGCTTCACGTGACAACGAAAACGCCACGCGGCCAATGGTCAGCGTGGCAATGCGACCAGTGAGCAGTGAAATGGCCTGCACGTCACGGCCTTCCACCACCAGCTCGGTGCTGCCCTGCCAGCCGTTGATGACGGGTGCGGCGTTCGGCTTCTGGCTGTAGCGCGGGTAAAGCGAAAAGCCGCCGGTCTGCACTTCCACCTGGCCGGGTTTGGCAATCTTGCGCGCTTCGATCAACGCTGCGTCCAGCGCCTGGCGCAACTGGCTTTGCACCGCGGCGGCGTCGGCGCCTTCACGCGTGGTTGAGAAAACGATGGCCAACCAGTCTTTCTGCACCTCCACCGAAGCGCTGGCGCTCAGGCTGACGACGTTGTGTAGCGCCGCAGCGGGCGTGTGCACCGCGCCCCCGGCGGCGCTGTGCTGCGCAAAAGCCGCCGGGGCAGTGGCGGCGGCCAGCAGCAGCGCCAGCGCAGCGCTGTGGCGACGAAAATCGGCGGCGCGCCGGCCGCTTGCGGGATTTGAGAATTGTTGGGTGTTCGACATTCGGCTTCCTTCATTCAAATCAGCGGGCACAGATGCGGCAGCACAAACCGCCGCGTGGTGTCGCGCAATAGTGCCCGCACGAGCGGGCCTGGGCGCCCGTAGGCGGTGTTTTTTCACTGCCGGCGGAATTCTTACCCCGCACAATGGCACTGTTACATTTTCGCCGGAGCCCCAACATGACCGCACCCGCAGCACCCCGCGCAGACCGCATCGTTGTCGTAGACGACGACGCGCGCATCCGCGACCTGTTGCGCCGCTACCTTGCGCAAGAGGGCTTTGATGTCCTGCTGGCCGAAGACAGCAAGGCGCTGAACCGCCTGATGTCGCGCGAAACCATCGACCTCATCGTGCTGGACCTGATGTTGCCCGGTGAAGACGGCCTGTCCATCTGCCGCCGCCTGCGCGCTGCCAACGACATCACGCCGATCATCATGCTGACGGCCAAAGTGGAAGACGTGGACCGCATCGTGGGCCTGGAAGTGGGCGCCGACGACTACCTGCCGAAGCCCTTCAACCCGCGTGAACTGCTGGCCCGCATCAACGCCGTGCTGCGCCGCCGGCCGGCTGTTGAAGCGCCAGGTGCACCTTCGAAGGAAGCGCAGGTGGTGAGTTTTGGCCCCTTTGAGTTTGACCTTTCGCTGCGCCGCCTGGCGAAGTCGGGCGAGCAGATTGCGCTGACCACCGGTGAATTTTCGATGCTGAAAGCCCTGGTGCGCCACCCGCGCCAACCACTTTCACGCGACAAGCTGGCGCAGCTGGCGCGCGGCCGCGAATTTGAGCCCTTTGACCGCAGCCTGGACGTGCAGATCTCGCGCCTGCGCAAGATGATCGAACCCGACCCGGCACAGCCGCGCTACATCCAGACGGTGTGGGGCGTGGGCTATGTCTTCGTCCCCGATGGCGCGTCCTGACCGTCGCCGCAGTGACGGCGCGTTATCAGAGTTTTCAGCGCAATCTGCACACACGGCGCTGAGCCGCAGGTCACTTGGACTCAGTCTTTTCTGGCGTACCTTTGCCTTCCTGGCAACCCTGCTGACGGGTGTGGTGCTGGTGTGGGTGTTCACGCTGCGTGCCCTGGCCATCATGCCGGGTGCCAGCGAACCCGGCCACAGCGCGCTGACCGGTGTGGTGTGGTTGGGTGTGGCGCTGCTGCTGACGCTGGCTGGCGGCGCCGTGGTGGCACGGCTCATCAACCAGCCGCTGCGCGAGCTGTCATTCGCGGCCAGCCGCATACGCGAAGGCGACCTCGATTCACGGCTGGACGAAAACACCCTAACCAGCGAAATACGTGAAGTCAACCGCGGCTTCAACCGCATGGCGCGGGAACTGGCGCGCGTGGAAGAAGACCGCGCAGTGATGCTGGCCGGCATCAGCCACGACCTGCGCACGCCGCTGGCGCGCTTGCGGCTGGAAACCGAGATGAGCGTGGACGACGACGAAGCCAAGCGCAACATGGCGCTGGACATCGATCAGCTCGACGCCATCATCGACAAGTTCATGGACTACGCGCGCCCGGGCGAAACCAAACTGCAGCCGGTGGCGGTGTCGCAGCTGGTCATCAGCGAAGCAGCAGTGTTCCGCGACCCGGCGCAGATACGCATCACCAACCGCGTGCTGTCAGACCTGACGGTGATGGCCGACGAAACCGAACTCTCGCGCATCTTCCTGAACCTGTTCGAAAACGCGCGCCGCTACGGCCGCGGCACTTACACCGGCATGGCCGAAGTGACGGTGAGCACACAAATCGTGGACAGCTGGGCCATCGTGAGCGTGCGCGACCACGGCCCCGGCGTCAGCGCCGACAAACTGCCGCAACTGACGACACCCTTCTTTCGCGGCGATGCAGCACGCACCGCGGCCACCGGCGCCGGCCTGGGTTTGGCCATCGTTGAAAAAGCGATGACGCGCATGGGCGGCAGCCTGGAGCTGGCCAACGCCACCGACGGCGGATTGGTGGCGCATTTGCGGCTGCGTCGGCCTACAGCGGAAGAAGTGAAAAACGCGCGCCGGTGACGGCGAGGCTCAGATGTTCACGGCTCGAACGCTGCGTCGAAGCCGCAAGAGCCATGCAGTAATGGAACGATATCGATTCCATCTGACAACGGCTCGAAGAATACGACGCAGCGGCCAAAGGCAAGGCTTCCCGTCGTAGATCATCGATCTTCACCTGT
>JAYUPP010000066.1:0-13943 GCA_043760045.1 Betaproteobacteria bacterium | reverse complement strand
CCCACGCTCGTGGGGAACACTTGCTTGTGCCGCCACGAGAACGCGGCGCTGACGGTTCATCCCCACGCTCGTGGGGAACACACCAATCCTAACTCGTTGACTTGCAAGGCATTATTGAATGGCGCCAAAGCCACCAACAAAAATCGGGGGCGTTGAAGGTGGCTGTTTAATGAGCAGCTGAGTTGTCTTCAGGCATGAAACTGACCAGTTGCACGCCGTCAAAATCAACCGGGACACGTCGGTTTTGGCCCAGCGTCTTGAACTCGAAGCCCGCTTCGTTCTTGCTGCGCCACATCAGCACAGCGTTGCCGTCTTCTATGCCCTGCATGACGTGGTCCCAGATGTGCTCGCGAACGCGCGCGCTGAAGTGGCCCACGTAGACCCCGGCGCGCACTTCCAGCAGCCACACCGCCAACCGCCCGCGCAGCCGCGGCGGCGCGTATTCAAGCACGATGACCAGCATCGCCCAGGCTCTCGGGGTTGGCGATCGCCGGGCCTACGGCTTCGGCGGCCGCTTCAGGGCGCGGTATCTCTCCGGCCGCCAGCAGCATTTCGATGTCCGGGATGATGCGGTCCAGCAGCCGGGTCTGCCGGAAGATGTCGCGGCAAGCCAGGCGCACCGCGCGTTCGGGGTTGCCGCTGGGGTTGGACGCGGCCACCTTGAAGGCCACCGGCACCACGGTTTCAAACTTGTAGACATCGGCCACGTCGTACACAAACGATAAGGGCTTGCCGGTGTGGATGAAACCGACGGCGGGCGCATAACCTGCAGCCAGTACGGCAGCTTCAGTCACGCCGTACAGGCACGAAGTGGCGGCAGACAGGCAGCGGTTGGGCAGGTCCGAGGTGTCCCAGTTTTCGGGGTTGTAGTCACGCCCCGCCCACTTAACGCCAAACTGGTGCGCCAACAACTGGTAACTGCGCCGCACGCGGGCGCCTTCGATGCCACGAAGTTGTTCCACGCTGCGGCGCTCGGGCGGCTCTTCGCCAAAACGTACGGCGTACATCTTGCGTACCACCTTCAAACGCAGTGATTCGTCGAGTGCCAGCTTGGCCTGGTACAGCAGCCGGTCGCTGCGTGCACCCCCCGGTTGGCCAGCGGAATACAAGCGCACACCAGCCTCACCCACCCACACCAGCAAGGTGCCCACGCGCGCCGCCAATGCCACCGCGCGGTGGCTCACGCGGGTGCCGGGCTCCAGCATGATGCAGGCTACAGCGCCCACGGGTATGTGCGTTCTGATGCCCTTGGCGTCGACCACCACAAAAGCGCCGTCGAGCATGTCGATCTCGCCGTATTCGACGAAAACGACGGAGATGCGCTCTTTGATGGGCAGGGGCTTGAGTGGCGGCAGCAGGCCGATCATTCGGGTGCCTCGCCAGCGGCGGCCAGCGCCTGTGTCACCACCGAACGCCCGAAACGCTGTCCGCTGGCCCGAAGGTTGCCGATCAGCGGCGCCACTGAGGGCACAAGCCCGGCATGTTTGCTGCGGATCAGGACGCCCAGCGTTCCGACGACAGTGAGTTTCAGGGACTCGGCGTGGACCCGTGCGTCCTGATCGTCGGTCAAGAGGCCGGCACCGATGGCCAAAGCGCGCGCAATGGCAGCACGTTCGCCGCGACCGAGTGTGCCGTCGATCATCTCCTGCGGCCCGCACGCCGTCAGCCAGCCTTGCGCAATGGCGGCGGTGATGCGCGCGGCGTCGGGGCTTTGCCAACGGGATGTGCACTCAATAAGCACCCGATCCGGCACCTGGACTTCGGTAAACAAGGCCGGCAGCAGGCGAAGAAGGTCCAGACGGCCCAGGCAAATCAGCGGGCCTGCATCACTGACGACAACGCGCTTGGGCGGGGTCATCCGGCCCGATCAGGGGCCGAAGGCGGCCAGTTCGCGTTCAAGCTCGCCGGGCCGCAGCCGAATGGTTGCGAAGCCGCGCCGGCCCAGTTCGTCCATCATGTCGACGTAGGCCAGCCCCGCGATTTCTGCTGCGCGTCCCAAGCTGATCTGCTCACTGTCGTACAGCTGGGCTGCCAAGTCCAACAGGCTGGCCGGCGTGCTGGCCTTGGCGCCCAGCGCGATGGCCATCATCACGGCCTGCCCGTCAGCAGTGACCAATGTGGACTCACCCCGCAGCGCGTCTTCAAGCGGGCTCAGCGGATTGCGCTTGACTTCGTCGTCGGTAAGGGTGTGCATGGCGGGGCTCCGTGGTTGCGGACAGGCGATTCAGCTTACTGCAGATGCTGGCGGGAGGGGCGCCAACGACAGCATGCCCAGGCCGAGCGCTTTGCCCGGGCCGATACCGACAACCAGGGCTTGGCGCAGAGCGTGGGTGTCGGTCGGCTCCAGCACCCCTTCAAAGAGCACTGCGTCCAGCGTGATGCAGCGGTCGCGGGCCCCTTGCGTTGCGGTGAGGCGGCTATTGGCCGCGCGCTCGGCAGTCAGCAGTGCAAAGCCGTGCTTCTGGCCCTGGCGCCCCAGCCAGGCCAGGCGCGTGTTGTCGTCATGCAGGCCATAGCGCTTGCCGGCGCGGGTGATGGTGGGATTGGCCAGCAGGCGAAAGCGGCAACGCTGCCCGGGCTGTACCAAGCGATCTATAGCCACCTCCTTGTTGGCTTGCAAGTCGAGCAGATAGCCCGCTTGAGAGGCCAGCGTCTCCCACTGGCCAGGCCGCGCGGCCTGCACCAGCACGTTGTCGCCCGTCAGGCCTGCCCGATCAGGCTCCAAACGCCACATGAAGCGCGTCGGTGCAGTGCTGGCGTCGGGCGCAAAGGCGCGCGCCAGCGAGCGGTGCATTTCGTAGGCGCTGGCCAGGTCACGCCTGGCGTGCGGATGGCTCGGGTCCAGCGTCAAGCGGCTGAGGAACATCGGTGAGATCTCCGGGATGCACCAGGCGCGGGCCGAAGCGGCGCAGTGCGTAGGGGCCAGTGGGTTGGTCAAAGCGTTGCGCGCCATGGGTGGGGTGTTCAATGGCTGTGCGCAGCGGGCGGCCGACGTCGGTGCGGCGGGCTTGGGCGATAAGAGGCTGCAGCTGCAGCGCCTGTTCCAGCGTGCCAGGGTGCAGGCCATGGAAGGGCGGCTCGGCAATGGCCACCGGGCAGCCGGGCGCAAAGGCCTTGCGGCCCAGGGCCAGCGGCCACACGGGCCTGAGCATCGCGGCGTGCAGAGCTTGCAGCAGCGCCGCGTCACTGCCTTCAAGGCCAACCAGGAAGGCGGCGTCTGCCAGGTAGTGGCGGGGGCTGACCACCGCGTCTTTTCGCAGCTCCTGGCCCGTGGCCTTGATGACGTTCAGTGCGGTCTGATAGTCGCGCATCGGCACGCCTTCGCGGTCGACCCGCACGCCCATGCGCAGCGCCGCCAGGTCGCCCACGTGCTCGGCGCGATCTCGCCCGAGTGCGGCGCATAGCAGGCCGATGACGCCTGACTTGCTGGGCTCAAGTTGTGTGTCGCGCTCATCGAAGCGGCTGGTAGTGCCCCAGCTTTGCATGGGCCCGGCCAGCCTCAGCAGCAACGTGGGCATGTTCAGGCCTCGGCGCTTGCCATGGCCTTGACGGCCGGCAGCAGCGGCTGTACCTGATCGCGCAACCACTGCACCAGCGCCTGCAGGCTGGCCTGCGCGGTGCCCTGCGCTGCAGGCCACGCACCGGTGTCGTCGAGCACGGCCCAACGATCGCGCGTGTCGCCGTAGAAGGCGGCCATGCGCTTTTCATGCTCGGCCATGGCGGCAACTGACAGCTCAGTCAGGCGCTGGTGCGGTTTCGGTGCAACGGGCTTCTCGAAAGCGTTGCACAGGTTGAGCGGGCTGCCGTGGCGCAGCACCATGCCGACGAAGCTGGGTGGGTTGTGAGCCGCAAAGCTGTTTTGCTTGCCTGTCGGCATTGCACGGGCAATGCCCTCTGCAAAAGCGTCCAAGCCTTGCAGCGCCAGGGCGCTGTCTCCTTGAAGGTTGGACACGAGCTTGTGCACGTCCACCACAGCGTAGCGGTAGAACGTGGCGGCATTGAATTCGACGTGGCCGATCATGGCGGCGCCGCCTTCGTCGTCTACCGCCGTGAAGTAGTCAAACTCGCGCTCCACGCGGTGGGTGCTGAGTGCGTGAGCGACCTGGCAGGCCGCATGCTGATTGGCTTCAGGCAGATCAGCAAGCATGCGGCCGAACAGGGCTACATCCACGGCTTTTCCTCCGTCGAGCAGACGCTTGACGGCCTTCTTTACTTCGTCGGGCGCGTCGGCCTTGGCTTGCTTCTTGGTGCGCTTGCCGACCTCAGCAGGCGCTGCGGATGCGGCTGGTGCCAGTGCGTCCCAGTGCGTGTGAATCATGTCGGCCAAAGCCTGCACCTCGCCGCGGCCCAGGAACAGCAGGTACTGAGTGGCGCCCTTGTCGTCCAGCGTCAGGCCTGCGGCCTCCAGCGCAACCGCGATGCGCTCGTCTGCGTCTGCCAGCCCCTTCTCGGCCAACGCGGTGGCCAGGAGTTGCTTAAGCTTTTTGGTCCGTACGCCCAGCGTTTCGAGGGCCAGCATGCCATGCTGCCCAACGTGCATTCGTACGCTGCGTTTGAAGCATTGGCTGCTGACTCGGGCCCGCCGGTAACCACCGAAGACGGCGTCCTTGGGCGCGCCGGTGTCGTCGCGGTTGAGATTGGAAGGGGCGAAGCTCTGGATGAGATGGAATTCGGCAAACAGGGTCACGGTGTGTCCTCCTTGGGGATGGCGTTGTCGGTTGGTTGTGCGCGGGCAAGGCGTCGGTAGAAGTCCCGAGCCCAGTGTTGGCGCGCGCGATCACGGGCGTCTTCTTGCCAAGGGTCGAGCCAGTGGCCCAGGTCTTGGGTCAGCGCCGCGTAGTCGCAGGCCATTTCTTCAGCGGCCAACAGTGACGCGGCGTGGCGCAGGTGCACGGGCAGTGCTTCTGCGTCAGCACTCAGCAGGGCGATGAAGCGGCGCTCGATGCTGTCGCTGTCGCGCTTGAGCTTCACCTCGGCCAATGCAGTGGCCAGGCTGGCACCGCTGCGGTGGCGTGGGTTGGCGGCAAACAGACCGGCGGCAAGGTACAGCGCCTGACGTTGCGGCGCGCGCGTGCCGTCGCTGGCGGCAAAGGGCTCTACATAGGGCATGGCGGCGGCATAGGAGCCGGGCGCAAAACCGAGGCTGCGGCGCAGCGCCGCCAGTGCGCCCCGATTCTTCTGCTCCAAGTTGCGCAGGTGAGTGATGAAGTTTTCGTGGAAATCACTCATGCGCTGGCCTCCTTGGGCGATGCGATTGCTGGGCGGCATGCTGTGCTCGCGGGTTCTGGTCGTAGCGGGCGGATGAGGCTGTGGAAGGCGTCTTCGGTCAGTGCGCGGGCGCGTAGCGCCGCCGCAGACGGGCCCAGCAAGTCGGCAGCAGCGGCCCATGCCTGGCGGCCAGCGTCGTGCAAGGTGGCGGACCAGGCGGCCTGTGCTTCGCCGGTGTTGCCTGCTGCTACGTGGCGCAGCAATTGAGGAAAGCCGCGTTCAGCGTTGGCGAAGAAAACGGCGGTACACCGGTCGCGTCCCAAGGCCTGCGATAGATCGTCGTTTGGCTTGACGCCGCTTGCTGCCCGGGCCCACGAGGCTTCGCGAGTTCGTTTGGTTCGTTCGTCTGGCTTCGGGACCATCGTCGAGAAGGCGCGCGACAACAATCCGAGGATTCGGTTGTGCAACTGCTCTGCTTTGGCCAACGCGTCTCGAAGCAGCACGTCCACATCGGCTCCCGACAAGACACTTGATGGAAGCCGATGCGACTCCAGTCGCCACAGCACCAGCTTGGCTGCCTTGTTCTGTGCTGAAGTTGTGCCTCCAACCACCACTGTCAGGCCGTCGTCGTTTCCGAGTTCATCGAGCACGTTCAGGGCACTTGACATGATGGCGGGCGCGACCGCTGTCTTGGCACTGGACTTGGGCAGGATGGACGGCATGTCTCGCCAAAACGCTCGGCCTTCCTTGAATCGGACCGCCATCACCTTGTCCTCGTCCGCGATGTGCGGAACCATCGGATCCAAATCGAGCTGGTCTTCATCGAGGGCAACGCCGGCGGCGAAGTGGAGGTGTTGAACGCGAGGCCCGAACATGCCATCCATTGGCACAAGTAGCGCAGCGCGCGTCTGCCGCGTGTAGCGGTCATTTGGGCCTGTGGGTAGGGATGGCCTTGCCTCGATGGTGGCCAGTTCCGGGGGTGCCATTTCCCAGCTCGGCACGTCTAGACCATCAAGGTCGAATCGATGCAGTCCGAGGGTCAACGACTGGCCAAGGTTGTCACCGATGGGCGCGACAGCCAGCGTGTTGGCAAGAGGGCCAGCCTTGTCCGAAACACGAATCGCCTGAATGAGACCCGGTGGCGCAAATTGCAGGTATCCCAACAGGTGGCGAAGCGCTTCACCCGCCATGATGGGCTCCGCGTGCGACTCGACGCAGTGATCGAACAGGACTGGTGTGTCCCCCTTCGAGCTTGCGAGCGAGATAACCATCCACGTCTTGAGTCGATCTCGGGTTTCTGCAGCCGTAGCCAACGCTGCCACCTGCATGAACGGCTGCGTGGGATGAAAGAGCCAGAAGCGATCACGCCACTTTTCAAGGTACTTCTCGAAGGCCTCCAGCGGCAGGCCTTGGCGGAACCAACCGGCGCGATCGGCATCGCTCCAGCGGCCCTGATGCAGCGTGAGCGCGCGGTGCGTGATGGCCAGCAGCAGCCGGTGCAGGGCCACAAAGGCCGGTGGCGAGGGTTCGGCCAAGCCCACGATGTGGCTGCTGTGAGCGAACAGGTCCAGCAGGCTGACTTCGCTGGTGTGGCCATCGAGCCAACGCACCGGCAGCCATGGGGCGTCCAGCAGGTTGAACGCGGGCTCGGCTACCACTGTTCCCGGTTGCGGACTGTTCATTTTTCGCTCCCTGTGCTGGCCGTAGCCTCGTAGATAACGCCGAGGTCGCGGTGAAGCACGATTTTTGTGTCGCCGAGCGTACAGGCGCCGCCGGTTAATGTCAGCAACTTGACATGCCGCAACCATGGGTGGTCGGTAAAACCCTGAGGCGGCTCGGTATCGCGGAGCGCCTTAACCACGTCATGCCGTGCCAGGCGCAACTGGCGTTGCACGATGGCGCGGGCCAGCTCTGGCGCCAGGGGCTGGCTGGGGTCGAAACTGGGGGCGCCTGGGTGCAACCGCCAAGCGCCGTCGTCGATGTGCACCGGCACCACCGTTAGGCTGTCCGGGCCGAGGCGGGTGACGTTGCGATTGCCGAAGTCGCCGTCTTCGTTGCCACGGGGCAAGCCGTTGTAGGCGTCCTGCATGGGCGCTCGCGCGTCAATGGCGGCGTACTTGGCGAGCAGCCTTTCTCGATCCACTTCGGCCAGGTGCTTGCCCAAGGCGCTGATCTCGATTTTGCGCAGCGTGGCCTCGGGCAGGCCCTCCGGCAGTTCGGCGTCTCCGTACACCAGCTGCACCATTCGATCAATGTCCTGCGGCAGTTGCCACCGGCTTTCGCGGCCAGCAAAGGCCCAACTGCGGTACAGCACGTACTCGTCGTACAGCCCCCATCGCGTGGTCTTCAGGTCCGGCAGGCGATCAGCGCGCAGGCCTGCCACCGTGAGACGCGGTTCGGCGTGCGCGGCCGGGCGCGCGCGTTCGTGCCGGTGCAGGCGGCCTGCGCGCTGCAGCAACAGGTCCACAGGGGCCAGATCGCTGATGAGCCAGTCGAAGTCGATGTCCAGGCTTTGCTCCACCACTTGCGTGGCCACCAGCAGCGCAGCGGCAGGGCGGGCGGCGTCACGGCCGAAGGTGGCCAACACGGCGGCCTCATGTTGCTGTCTCTGATCTGCCGGAAAGCGGGCATGGAACAGCGTGGGTTGCAGCACACCGACGAGCCGCTCCGTGAGCAAGCCATGCAGTTCCTGCGCGCGCTGCACTGTGTTCACGATGACGGCGCCGCAGCCGCCTTGCCGTGCCTGCGCTTCGGCGGCGGCAGCGATTGAAGCCAGATCTTCATCCACGGCCCGCAAGTCGATGGTGGCCTGCGGTCGAGATGCAAAGTGTTCGCCGCGTATGCCATCGCCACCCACGGCCAGCACGCGCGGGTAGGGCAACTGGGGCACTTCGGCTGCATTGCCACCCCAGGCCCGCAGCAGCGCGTTGCGTTTGGTGCGTGGCAGTGTTGCGCTCATCAGCACCACTGAACAACCCAGGGCCTGCAGCCAACGAAGCAGCGCTTCGATAAGGCCGCTGGTGTAGGTGTCGTAGGCATGCACTTCGTCCAACACCACCACGCGGTTGGCCAGGCCCCACAGCCGCACGAAGTGATGCTTGACGTTGAGCGTGGCCAGCAACGCCTGGTCCAGTGTGCCTACGCCGTAAGGCGACAGCAACGGCCTGCGGCGCTGCGAGAACCAGGCCGATGAACGCACGTCGTCATGCCGCTGTCCGTGAATGCCACGCAGTTGCACCAGACTATCCGGCGCCAGCACCTGCACGCCGCCGTGGGCGAGCTGAATGTCGAGCCCGGCATTGCAGCCGAATGCGCGCATGAAGGCCAGTGTGCGCTCGAACATGGCATTGCCGGTGGCCTGCGTGGGCAGGCCGATGAAGAGGCCGCGGTGGCCCACCGCGGCCTGAAGGCGAAGGTGAGCCAAGAAGGCGAGTTCGGTTTTACCTTCGCCCATGGGCGCTTCGACGATCAGCAACTGTGGATCTTGGGCCTGTGCGAGAAGGCGGTCGGCGGCAGCTTGCAGTGGGCGCCCGGTAGCTGTAGCCCGACCGATGATGCGGGAGATCAGCATGTCGGTGCTGGCCGCTTCGTGAAGCAATAGAGTGTGCTTCGGCCAGCCGATGTCGGCCAATGCCTTCCCGGCCAATACCAAGGCGGCCGCGTGGTGGCCCACCAAACTATCTGCCCGTTCGCACGGGACAAACCATTCGGTGTTGGAACCAATCCAGTCAGACAGTGATGTCAGTCCCGCCAGCCATGCCAATGCGGGAAGCGGGATTTCAGAATCAGCCTGGCTCGGCATTGGCGCCAAAGTGGAGACATAGGAAGCAAAGATCTCTGACCGCGCTAACGTCCAAGAGATGTGTTCACCCGGACGCCGCGCATCACGCACGACTGCTGTGTCAAATACGTAACCGTGATGTGCCGCAACGGCGCCAGCTACAACTTTGGCGCGACCCGCCGAGCCTACGAGGTCAAGTAATAGGCGCTGCAGTTCATGAGCACTGGCCAGGTCGTGCAGCGACTTCTCGGCGTCCGCAGGGTGGAACTGCAACCCTGCGATCTGGTCCGCATTGCGCCCGGCCTCCCACTTTGCCTGGAAGCCGGGAATGGCCTTGCCTATGTCATGCAAGCCAACCATCGTTGCGAGCCAGCGGGCAGCGTTTGGCGCCGGCACGGCGAATGCATTTGCAGCCCAAGATAGTGTTTGTGGAGCCTCCAGCGCCAGCACGCTCTCTGCCACTGCGGCGACGTCGAGCATGTGAGCGAGCAGTCCGTGGCCACTTTTTTGCGCCGTTTCACTCGCGTCACTGCTTTTGGCCCAAATCGCATGAGCGCCCGGCGTTAGTCCAGCGAACGTACTGATTTCGGACGCAGCAACGTGAAGAACCGAAGGTATGTTCATGTGAACGATTGCGCGCACTGAGGTAGCTCAACCTGAGAGCTACTGCGCAAACAATCAGACTTCACTGTGAGCTGCATCAATGAAATGAGTTCTTATCAAGGCCTTGCCCAGGCTGACCCCGCCGCTCGATTGCCGGCCGCAACGGCCGCTGCCTGTACTGCCCCTATTTCACCCCCAACCCCATCTGCTTGCCCACCCGCGTGTAGACCTCGGTCTTCTCACGCATGAAGCGCTCCATCTGGTCGGGCCCCACGTTGATCAGCTCGAAGCCGCTCTTGGCGGCCAGCTCTTTCATTTCAGGGTCGGCGTTCAGCGCGGCATACAGGTCGGCGAGTTTTTTGCGCGCCTCGGGCGGCGTGCTCTTGGGCACGCCCACACCGCGCAGCGCGCCGTCCACCCAGTCCACGCCCAGCTCTTTGAAAGTGGGCACATCGGGCAGCAGCGGGTGGCGTTTATCCATCGCCACCGCCAACGCACGAACCTTGGTTTTGTTGTTGATGGCAAAAGCGGTGTAGCTCATGGCGCCGTCCACATGCGCGCCCAGCACGGCCATCGTCATGTCGCCGGTGCCTTTGAACGGGATGTAGTTGGTCTTCACGCCGAAGGCGGCGTTCATGCGCACATGCGCGGCGTGGTTGGCCGAGTTCTGGCCCGAGCCACCCAGGTTCAGGATGCCGGGCTTTTCTTTCGCCGCCTTGATGAAGTCGGCCCAGTTCTTGATGGCGCTTTGTTCGGGCACCACCAGCGCGTCGGGCGTGTAGTGATACCAGAACACCGGCGTCACGTCGTCGGCCTTGTATTGCACCGTGCCTTCCATCGGCTGCAGCACCAGGTGCGGCAAGTTGATGCCGACGAGGGTGGCGCCATCACCCGGCAGCTGGTTCATGGTGCTCCACATCAGCGCACCGCCGCCGCCGGCCTTGTATTGGATGATGGTGTCCACGCCGGGGCATTTTTTCTTCAGCACCACTTGGGCATGGCGCGCTGAGAGGTCCGATTCACCGCCGGGCGGGAAGGCCTGCCAGTACATGATGTTTTTGTCGGGGCAGGCCACGGCCTGGGCCAGCAAAGGCAGCGGCAGCGCCAGCAGGGCCAGTGCGGCCAGGGGTGCCGCAAGGCGGCTGGCTGGCAGGCTGGGGGTGGGGGTGAACATGGGTGCGAACAGGGGCATCAAAGCTCTCCGGAGCAAGTGGAAGTCATAAACAGGAATGGCGTTGCGCGCCCTCAGGCCCGCGACGCCAGCTTGGCGCGCACGATGCGTGCAGTGGCCATGGTGGCCTATTGGTGGAAGCCCTTGAGCCGCTGCGGCTGCGCGCTGAAACTGCGGCTGGCCTGTATATAAAGCTTGTCGCGGAAGTCTTCCGTCTGGCACGGCGCCGCCATTCACCGTGGACGTTAGTTCGCCCCGGCCGCCAGCAGCATTTGCACCATTGCGGTGTAACCCCGGGCGCGCGCCAGTTGCAGCGGCGTGGTGCCGCTGCGGTCGGCCAGGCGTGTGCTGGCGCCGGCGTGCAGCAGCGCCTTCAGCGTGGCCTGGTGGCGCGGGCCACCGTCACCCAGCACGATGGCCTCGATCAGCGCCGTCCAGTGCAGGTTGTTGACATGGTCCAGCGGCGCGCCGGCTTTGATCAGCTGTTGCACCACGCCGTCATGGCCCAGATGCGCCGCCGCGATCAGCGCGGTGCCGTCGTAGCGGCTGGTGATGAGCCGGGCGCTGGCACCGCCTTGCAGCAACACCCGCAGCGTGTTTTCATCGTCGGCCACGGCCGCGATGGTGACGGCGTCGTAACGCCCGTGTTCCAGCGCGGCCGGGTCGGCGCCGGCCTGCAGCAGCGCGCGCACCGCCGCCTCCTGACGCGCAAACGTGGCCACGTGCAGCGGTGTGCGGCCACCCAGGTCGCGCGCTTGCAGCGCGGCTTTGTTGCCAGCACCCGCTTGCAAAGCGGCGATGTCGCCACGGTGGGCAGAGGCGTGCAACCCCGTGTAGGCCGCCACCTCGCTGGGCGTGGGCGGCACCTGCGCCTGTGCGGCAGAGGCCGTCGCGCCCATCAGCACCAACACCAGCACCAGCAGCAGCACGAGCAGAAGCACGAGCAGAAGCAGAAGCAGAAGCGCAAACCCGGGCACGAACCCAGGAACATGCGCAAGCCATGGCACAGCCGTCGGCAGGGCGCTGAACGCACAAGGCGCGGAGGATTTGCGCGTGGTGTTTGGCATGGGGCAATTTTGCATCGTGTCGCGGTTCTGCCCCCCACGAATGAAGCACCTTCAACTTCGGTTTAGGGATGGGCGCGCGCCGCCTGCGGCCAGACCATGCGGGGCTGCGGCTGGATGGTCTGGCTGCTGTTTTTCATGCAGGAGCACACCATGCCCGACGCCACCGTAATGATCACCAAGATAGGCCGCAGCGGCCGCCCCGCAGCCACCGTTTTTGTCGACGTGGGCACCAGCACCGACGCCGTGGCCGGCCTGGTGCAAAAGCACATCACGCGCAACAGAGACCTGCTGAAGAAGCTGGGGCTCAAGGCCTGCCTGGCTTGCATCTCGGGCATGGATGTGGACATCCGGCAGCGTTACGACATCGACATGCGCGTGCAGTTCTAAGCGGCGCGGCGGCGATGCAGCGGCGCGTGCCCGGCGTGGGCTTGCTCTTCAACCCGGCGTTGATCGACTTTGTTGAACAGCATGCGCAGGCGCTGGACCACCTGGCGGTGATCCCCGACCGTTGCTGGATCGACCCCGGCCCGGGTGCTGGCGACCGCTTCGTGCCACTGCCGGCGCCGCTGGCGCTGATAGACCGCGTGGCCACCCGGCGCCCTCTGCTGCTGCACAGCATCGGCTTGTCCATCTGCAGCGCCGACGTTTTTGACCGGCCCTACGTGGACAACCTCGCGCGCTGGTGCGTGCACTGGCGCGCGCAGTGGGTGAGTGAACACCTGTCGTTCAGCCGCGTCGGCACCGCGCACGAGGTCAACGCCGCGCTGGCGTTGCCGATTGCCTACGACGAAGAAATGCTGGACCTGCTGGTGCCGCGCATCGACGCTGTGCAGCAGCGCCTGGGCGTGCCCTTTTTGCTGGAAAACAATGTCTCTTACGTGAACATTCCTGAGCAGGGCATGGGCGAGGCCGAGTTTCTGAACCGCCTGTGCGCACGCACCAGTTGCGGCTTGCTGCTGGACCTGCACAACCTGTACACGAATGCGGTGAACCACCGCTTCAGCGCCCATGCTTTCCTGGACGAACTGGACTTGTCGCGCGTGCTTGAAGTGCACATTGCCGGTGGCCAGCCGATGATGGGCTTTCACACCGACAGCCACACCGGCCCGGTGCACGAAGGGGTGTGGCCTTTGCTCACCGCCACCGCCAGCCGCGCCACGCAGCTGCAGGCAGTGACTTTTGAATTCCACGAATCCAGCTGGCCGATGTTGCGCACCGAAGGCGTGCTGGCGCAGCTGAAACAGGCGCGTGCGGTGCTGCAGCGGGTGGCCACCAACCGCGACTTCGAAGCCGAAACCGCCAGCCAGTTGGCTCACTGAAGCGGGCCCACCATGTCACTCGCCGGCTTCCAGCACGCCCTGACTGCGATGACGCTGGACGCCACGCTGGCGGCCGCTGTGAAGCGCGACGGTGCGGCTTTGTTGGCGCCGTGGCCGCTGACCGTGCTGGAACAACGGCGCCTGCTGTCTGTTGTGCAGCAGCCTGGCATGGCGCTGAACTGCACGCTGGCCCGCGGCAACCGCTTTGCCGCCGTGCACGACGCTTTTGCCATGACCTGCGCGCTGCTGGGACCGGCTTTGCGCGGCGTGTTGGAAGCCTTGTGGTCAGGCCAGCAACCCAGCGGTGTGCAGCTGGCCGGCGACGCCGAACGTTTTGCACAAGTCGCGCAGCAGCAGGCCGACACCCTGCCCAGCGCGCAGCTGCGCGCCTATCTGCGCGACGTGCTGGCTTACGAGCAGCAAGCTTATGAACTGTGTTTGAGCGTTCGCCACATGCCTGACCCCTCGCAGGCATCGTCGCCGCCGCGCTGGGTGGACTTTGAACACGACCCAGAGACACTGTTTGAAGCGCTGCAGCGCTTCGACCTGCCGCCGGCCGACCTGCCGCGCGTACCGCACCGCGTGCGCCTGGCGCTGGTGGACGGCGAGCTGGAAACGGCCATCTTCGAGGTCGTCGCGCCTGCAGCCTGAGCCGGCAGCGCGTGCGTTTGCGAACAGACGCAAACCAGGCGCAGCCCTAGCCCTACCTTCGCAAGCCGCTGATCGATTTGGATGCTTGCCCGGCCGTTGCGCCCCGTAAACACTGGACTTTCGTTTTCTTTCGGCTTCGACTA
>JAYUPP010000065.1:0-4998 GCA_043760045.1 Betaproteobacteria bacterium | reverse complement strand
AACCCATCGGCACAGGCTGCTTTTGGACTGGACAACCGCAACACCATAGACGGCCAGCAACTGGTGCAGCCGCGTTTTGGCTTCAACTTCAAGCCTCGCATCGAAGCGCTGGGGCAGTCGCAAGTGCGGGGTGGTTTTGGCCTCTTCCAGGGCAGTGCAGCCACTGTATGGCTGGCCAACCCCTATCAAAACACCGGCATGGTGGTGAACGATTTCAGTTGTTCGGGCACTGGCGCCACGGTGTGCCCACCGGGGCTCTTTACAGCCAACCCGAGCAACCCCGCCACCGTGCCGGCCGCAGCCACCGCCAACGTCGACTTTCTGGCGCCCGGCACCAACCAGCCATCGGTCTACAAGCTGAACCTGGCTTTTGATGTCGAGCTGAACAACGGCCTCACACTGGGTGCTGAATGGCTGCACACGCGCGTGAAACAGGGTCTGGCCTACCGCCATCTGAATCTGGGCGGCGCCACCACCACCGGCCCGGATGGGCGGCAGATGTTCTGGAACACGGGCGGCCAGAACCCGGCCTGTTACGACGGCAATGCGACACCGCTGGCGACGGGCGCTTGCGCTACCAACAATGCGAACGCCCAGCAGCGACCGACCAGCCGCTTCCTGAACAACCGCAATTTCGCAGACGTCACGGTGATAGAAAAAGCCGACCAGGGCTCGGGCAACGCCATCACCGTGTCGGCAGCCCAAAACCTGCGCGAGCTGGGCTTGAGCTGGAACGCCGCTTTCACCCGCACCAGCGCCACTGAAGTGAGCCCATTGACGTCGTCCACGGCGTTTTCAAACTGGGCCAACCGTGCGGTGTTCAACCCCAATGAATCGGTGGCCGCGCGTTCGGCTTCACTGGTTCGCAACCGCGTCAATGTATCGGTCAACTGGGCTCGGGCCTTCGTAGGCACCTACCAAACCAGCTTCGGGCTGTTCTACGAAGGCCGCGAGGGCCGGCCTTACAGCTGGACCTTCAACAACGACATCAATGGCGACGGCATCAGTGGCAATGACTTGCTGTACGTGCCCCGCGCGCCGGGGTCCGGCGAGGTGCTGTTCAGGCTGCCCGGGCAAACGGTGGCAGCTTCCGGTGCAGCGGCCGAAGCCAAGTTTTGGACCATCGTCGAGGGGGAAAAAGCGCTGAACGCCGCACGCGGCACCACGGTGGGCCGCAACAACGCAACGTCCACGTTTTACAACTCTTTTGACATGCGCTTGAGCCAGGAAATTCCCGGTTTCGCCAAGGGCCACAAGGGGGTCATTTCGCTGGACATCCTGAACTTCGCCAACCTGCTGAACAAAAAATGGGGCCATATAGAAGAAATGGGCTTTTCTGACGGCAGTGGCGGCAACGTGCGCAAGTGGATCAACTACGCCGGCACGGATAACGGCAAGATGGTGTACTCGGTGAACGACCCGTTTTCACTGGACACCAAAAACAACCGGGGTGAATCGGCGTGGGCCGCACAGGTGACGTTGCGGTATACGTTCTGAACAACCCACCAAACAAAAAAGGCGACCCCTGGGTCGCCTTTTTTTATGCTGGAGAGGTCAGCAGTCAGCAACGATGCAATCAGGCCTTGCCGCGCACCCAAGCCGCCACACTGGCCAGCGCCATTGGCAGTGCCGCTGCATCCGTGCCGCCGGCCATCGCCAAATCGGGCTTGCCGCCGCCCTTGCCGCCCACCTGCTGGGCGACGAAGTTCACCAGGTCACCGGCTTTGACTTTGCCCATCACATCAGCGGTGACACCGGCCGCCAACTGCACCTTGCCACCGTCCACCGCTGCCAGCACGATGGCGGCGCTTTTCAGCTTGTCCTTCAGCTTGTCCATGGTTTCGCGCAGGGCTTTGGCATCGGCGCCGTGCAGCACCGCCGCCAGCACTTTGATGCCGTTCACTTCCACCGCTTGGCTCAGCAGTTCATCGCCTTGCGACGCGGCCAGTTTGCTCTTCAGCGCTTCCACTTCCTTTTCCAGCGCGCGCACGTGGTCCAGCACTGCCGTCACGCGGCTGTTCACTTCGGCGGGCGTGGCCTTCAGCGTGGCGGCCAGGCCGTTGACGCTGCCCTCAAGCTGCTGCAGATAGGCCAGCGCGTTGCCGCCGGTGACGGCTTCGACACGCCGGATGCCGGCCGCGACACCGCTTTCAGCAACGATCTTGAACAGGCCGATGTCGCCGGTGCGCTGCACGTGCGTGCCGCCGCACAGTTCACGGCTGCTGCCGATGTCGAGCACACGCACTTCGTCGCCATACTTTTCGCCGAACAACATCACGGCGCCGGTTTTCTGTGCTTCTTCAATGGGCAACACGCGCGCATTTGTCGCCACGTTGGCCAGGATTTCAGCGTTCACCAGCGCTTCAATCTGCAACACCTGCGCGTCAGTGACGGGCGCGTTGTGCACAAAGTCAAAACGTGTGCGTTCGGCGTTGACGAGTGAACCCTTCTGCTGCACATGGCTGCCCAGCACCTCGCGCAGCGCCTTGTGCATCAGGTGGGTGACGCTGTGGTTGCGCACCGTGCGCAAACGGCGTTCGCCGTCCACACGCGCAGTTAGCACGTCGCCCACGCTCACCTGCCCTTCAACGATGCGGCCCTGGTGGCCGTGCACCGCAGCCAGCACCTTGATGGTGTCTTCCACCAGCACGCGGGTGGTGGTGTTGCGCAGCTCGCCGGTGTCGCCCACCTGGCCGCCGCTCTCGGCATAAAACGGGGTCTGGTCGAGTACGACGACGGCATCGTCGCCGGCCAGGGCACTGTTCACCGAACTGCCGTCCACGTAGATCGCCACCACCTTGCAGTGGTCAGACACCAAATGTTCATAACCTTGGAACGTGGTGTCAGCGCCGCTGTAATGCAGGCCTGCTGCCAGCTTGAATTTTCCGGCGGCGCGGGCTTGTTCACGCTGGCGGTTCATGGCGGCGTTGAAGCCGGCTTCGTCCACCCGCACACCGCGCTCTCGGCACACGTCGGCCGTCAGGTCGAGCGGAAAACCGAATGTGTCGTGCAGCTTGAAAGCCAGGTCGCCGTCGATCACACCCTGGCGGCCCGCAGGCAACTTGGCGAGTGCCGATTCCAGGATTTCCATGCCGTTGGCAATGGTCTGGAAGAAGCGCTCTTCTTCCACCTTCAGCACCTCGGTGACACGCGCCAGGTCGCGTCGCAGTTCGGGGTAGGCCTCGCCCATCTCCACCGCCAGGGGCGCCACCAGCGTGTAGAAAAACGGCTTGCGCGCGCCCAGCTTGTAGCCGTGGCGGATGGCGCGGCGTGCGATGCGGCGCAGCACATAACCGCGGCCTTCGTTGCCGGGAATCACACCGTCGGTGATGGTGAAGCTGCAGGCGCGGATGTGGTCGGCAATCACCTTCAGCGAAGGTGAATCGGCATCAACTTCGGCGCTGCCGGCCGCGAACTGAACCGCGTTTTTGGCCGCCGCCAGCAGGTGCACAAAGGTGTCGATTTCGTAATTGCTGTGTACATGCTGCAGCACCGCCGCCAGCCGTTCCAGCCCCATGCCGGTGTCCACACTCGGCTTCGGCAGTTTGTGCATCACACCGTCTTCTGAACGGTTGAACTGCATGAACACGTTGTTCCAGATTTCGATGTAGCGGTCGCCGTCTTGTTCTGCCGAACCCGGCGGGCCCCCGGCCACTTCCGGGCCGTGGTCGAAGAAGATTTCGCTGCACGGCCCGCAGGGGCCGGTGTCGCCCATCATCCAGAAGTTGTCCGACATGTAGCGGCCGCCCTTGTTGTCGCCAATGCGCACGATGCGCTCAGCGGGCAGGCCGATGTCGTTCAGCCAGATGTCGTAGGCCTCGTCGTCGTCGGCATACACGGTGGCCCACAGCTTTTCAGCGGGCAGCTTGAAGTGCACGGTCAGCAAGTCCCAGGCGTAGCGGATGGCGTCCTTCTTGAAATAGTCGCCAAAGCTGAAGTTGCCCAGCATCTCGAAGAAGGTGTGGTGGCGCGCGGTGTAACCGACGTTTTCCAGGTCGTTGTGTTTGCCACCGGCACGGATGCATTTCTGGCTGGTGGTGGCGCGGGTGTAGGGCCGTTTGGCCAAGCCCAAAAACACGTCCTTGAACTGGTTCATGCCGGCGTTGGTGAACAGCAGCGTGGGGTCGTCGCCCGGCACCACGGGGCTGCTGGCCACTATTGCGTGGCCTTTTGATTCAAAGTACTGCAGAAAGGTGCGGCGGATGTCAGAGGCTTGCATGGCAATGGGCAACGGTTGTCAGGCTGACGATGGGGCCTAATTGATGTGAAAGTCTTTCATGATCCAGGGCGTTGCCTTGCATCATGAAAGTTAGGTTTAACGCGTTTGGAAAACAAAAGCTAGTGGACGACTTGTATGCCCGCCACGGCGGACGCTCGTGCCAAGCCGGCATCCAGCGTGGCCAGCGGGCAACGGCGCTGCAATGCCAGGTCGAGATAGGCCGCGTCATAAGCCGTCAAGCCGTGTGACAACGAGGCCAGAAAGTGCTGGCGAATAGCGGCGTCGTGCAGGCTGGCCAACTCAAACTGCAAGGCTTCCATGCGGCCACAAACGGCCATCATTTCTTCACCGGTAAAACGTGCTCGTCGCACGGCACTGCGAAAAGCATTGGCCACTTCAAAGGGCCAGATGGTGGGCACCAGCAACCGGCCAGACGCCACCTGAGCGAAGCTGGCCGGCTTTTGTTCGTCGGGCATCACCATCGCCAGCGCATAGCTGCAGTCAACCACGATCACCTGCGTCCCTCATCGCGCCACGAGAGAATTTCTTCCAGCGTGATGGGACCACCGCGCTTTTCAATCTCGCGGCCCACCGCTTGCAGCGCGTCCAGCGCAGCCATGCGCTGCTGGTAAAGCTCGGGCGACACTTCGCTGATCGGCACCAGCTTGGCCACAGGCTTGTTGTGGCGCGTGATGATGACTTCTTCACCGCGTTCGGCACGCGCAATCAACTCAGACAAGTGGGTCTTGGCTTCGAAGAGTCCGACGGATTCCATGGTG
>JAYUPP010000064.1:0-4999 GCA_043760045.1 Betaproteobacteria bacterium | reverse complement strand
CCCTGTGATTGCAGCTCAGTGATGTGGGCCCGCACGGCACCCGGCCCCGCCGCCAGCACCCTGTGGTTCAACAAACCCACGCGGCGCCGGCACTGCGCTTGCAGCACCCGCACCAGGTTGGCGTCGGTCATCGGTGTCAGCGGGTGCTCGCGCATGCTGCTGTCGCAAAGCAGCACATCACCCACAAACAGATGACCTTTGAAGACCGTGCGCCCGTTGTCGGGGAAGGCCGGTGTGGCAATGCAGAAAGGCGCACCCAGCGCGTCCATCAGCGCTTCAGTCACGGGCCCGATGTTGCCCTGCGCGGTGCTGTCAAAGGTGGAGCAGATCTTGAAGTAGATCTGCTGCGCGCCGCCTTGCTGCAGCCAGTGCAGAGCCGCCAGCGACTGCGCCACCGCTTCGCTGGCAGCAATGGTGCGCGACTTCAGCGCCACCACCACCGCATCGGCAACGCCTGCCATCGGCGTGGCCGGCACACCGATGGTCTGCACCACGCGCATGCCGGCGCGCACAAGATTGTTGGCCAGGTCGGTGGCGCCGGTGAAGTCGTCGGCTATGCAGCCCAGCAACATGCGGCCCATTTGCAGCAGGCGGCTACCGGTAGACCAGGTCGCGCAGCGTCAGCGACAGCGCCGGCACGTAAGTGACCACCATCAGGCAGGCGAAGATGACGGCCACAAAAGGCAGCAGATCACGAATGATGCGGTCCAGCGAAATGCGCGCCACGGTGCAGGCCGCAAACAGGTTGACACCAAACGGCGGCGTGATCATGCCCAGCGCCAGGTTCACCACCATCACCAAACCGAAGTGCACCGGGTCGATGCCAAAGTGAATGGCCACCGGCGCCAGGATGGGCGCCAGCACGATGATGGCGGCGCTGGTTTCGATGAACATGCCGATCAGGAACAGCGCGATGTTCACACCCAGCAAAAACCATTCAGGCGACTTCAGCACCGCCTGCAACCACTGGCCGATGGCGTCGGGCACGCCGGCGCGCGTGAGCAGGAAAGCAAACAGCCCGGCGTTGGCGATGATGAACATGATCACCGCACTGGACAGCACCGACTTGCGCAGGATGTTGTACAGGTCGGTGAGCTTGATTTCGCGGTAGACCAGCAGGCCCACCAGCAGCGCATACAGCACCGCCACCGCCGAGGCTTCGGTGGGCGTGAACACACCACCGTAGATGCCGCCCAGAATGATGACGGGCATCAGCAGCGCCCAGCCGGCCTGCAGTGTGCCTTGGCCCAAGCTCAGGCGGCCGTCGCCGTCGTTTTTGCCCCAGCCCTTGAAGCGGCAGTACACCCACACAAACAGCATCAGCGCCAGGCCGATGAAGAGGCCCGGCCCGAAGCCGGCAATGAACAGTTCGCCGATCGACACCTCGGCGCTGACGCCGTAAAGAATCATCGGTATCGACGGCGGAATGATCACGCCCAGCTCGGCGCTGGTGGCCTGCAGCGACGCCGCCCAGGTGGTCGGGTAGCCGTGTTTGATGAGCGCCGGAATCAGGATGGCGCCGATGGCGAATGTGGTGGCCACAGACGAGCCCGACACGGCAGCGAAGATCATGCAGGTCAGCACACACGTCATCGGCAGGCCACCCTGCACACCGCCGACGATGCTCTTCGCAAATTCCACCAGCCGGCGCGAAATGCCGCCGGTTTCCATCAGGTTGCCGGCAAGAATGAAAAACGGAATCGCGGCCAGCGGGAACTTGTTGATGGAGCTGAACATCTCCTTCACCGAGATCAGCATGTTGACGTTGCCGATCTGGATGCCCAGCAGCGCTGCCAGGCCAATGGACACCGCCACCGAAATGGTGAGTGCAAAACACAGCACCATCGTCAACAACATCACGGTGCTCATGCGGGTGCTTTCAGGTTCGCCTGATTTACGGCGTGATTCACTGCGCGGTCTCCAGTTCCAGGCGCTGCGGGTCGAGCAGGTTGCCGACGATGCCGATGACGGCAAAGACACCGCCCACCGGCATCGCCAGATAAGCCCAGAACATCGACACGTCTTCCAGGCCGATCATGCTTTGCACCTTGCCGCGGTCGGCGTAGTCCCAGCCCCACCAGATGATCACGCCGATGAGCAGCAGCGCGGCACCTGCCACCACAAAGTCGAGCACCCGCTTGATGCCCGGCGGGGCCCAGCGGTACAGCACATCCACACTCACCATCGCGCCTTGCCTGAAGGCCGCCGGGATGCCCAGAAACACCATCCAGATGAGGCTGAAACGGATCATCACCTCGGTCCATTCGGCCGGCCGCTCGATGACAAAACGCGTGAAGATTTGAAACACTCCCAGTGCCGCCGCCAACGCCAGCATGGCGCAGGCCAGCACCGTGGCGGTGCCGGTGCTGGCACGTTCAAACTTCAGGAAAGACAGTTTCATGTGGATCGAAGGGTGTGCACTGATATTTCGTTAGCCTCAGCAGGCTGCGGCGTTCATTTGACGTTGCGAATGCGGTCGATATTGGCCTTGCCGAACTGCTTTTCAAACTCGGCATTGACTGGCGCCAGTTGTGCGACGAACTTGGATTTGTCGACGTTTTCTATCACCTGCATGCCCTTGCTGCGCAACTCGGCCACACCCTTGGCGTCGTCTTCGTCAACGCGCGCGCGGTTGGCTTTCACGGCTTCCTGCGCGGCTTCCAGGAAGGCTGTTTTGTCAGCCGCCGACAGCTTGTCAAAAGCGGCCTTGTTCATCAGGAAAATGGCTGGTGAATAAACATGGCCGGTCAGCGACAGGTGTTTCTGCACCTGGTCAAACTTGGCCGACATGATCACCGACAGCGGGTTCTCCTGGCCGTCCACCGTGCCCTGCTGCAAGGCGGTGAACACTTCCGGGAATGCCATCGGCGTGGTGACGATGCCGAAGCCCTTGTAGGCCGCCACGTGCACGGGGTTTTCCATCGTGCGCATCTTCAGGCCCTTCAGGTCGTCGGGCGCGTGCACGGCCCGTTTGCTGTTGGTCATGTGGCGCACACCGTTTTCGCCCCAGGCCAGCGCTTTGAAGCCCTTCGAATCAAACTTGGTCAGCATCTCCTGGCCGATGGGGCCGTCCAGCACCGCGCGGGCGTGGGCCTTGTCGCGGAACAGGAAGGGGATGTCCAGGATGCGCGCGTCGGGCACAAAGTTGGGCACCGGGCCGGTGGAGCTGAAGGTCAGCTCTTGCGTGCCCAACTGCACCGCTTCGATCGATTCACGTTCGCCGCCGAGCGAGCCTGAATAAAACGGCTGCACCTTGTAGCGGCCGGCGGTGCGGCGTTCAACTTCCCTGGCAAACACATCAATGCCAACGCCCTGGTGCGAGTTTTGGGCGATGGAAATGCTGATCTTCATGCTGCTCTGCGCGTGTGCAGTGCCTGCCGCCAGGGCCAGTGTGAAGGCCAGGCTGCATGCGCTGGCCAGGGCGGTACGTCGAGTTGAATTCATGGTGGGTCTCCGTGCGTGCAAAAAAGGGGGGTGCGTCTGCCGGCGCGCTGGGTTGGCCTTGTTGGCAGCGGCAAAAAGCGGTGGCAACCAGCCGGGGATTATTGGGCCCGCGCCCGCATCGCCCTATCCAGACTTGCCTGGGTGCGGTGCTGGTGCAGGCAGCGTGATGCCGGGGAAGATCTTGATCACCGCACTGTCGTCTTCGCGTGCATACCCGGCCGTGCTGGCCTGCATGAACATCTGGTGCGCGGTGCTGGACAGTGGCAGTGGAAACTTGCTCGCGCGTGCCATGTCCAGCACCAGGCCCAGGTCTTTGACGAAGATGTCCACCGCCGACAACGGCGTGTAGTCGCCGGCCAGCACATGGGCCATGCGGTTTTCGAACATCCAGCTGTTGCCGGCGCTGTGGGTGATGACTTCATACAGCGCGGCGGCGTCCACCCCTTCGCGCAAGCCCAGCGCCATGGCTTCGGCAGCGGCGGCGATGTGCACACCGGCCAGCAACTGGTTGATGACCTTCACCTTGCTGCCGGCGCCTGCGCTGTCGCCCAGCCGGTATACCTTGGCCGCCATCGCGTCCAGCAGCGGCTGCGCCACCGCATAAGCCTCGGGCCGGCCGGCGCTCATCATCGTCATCTGGCCGTTAGCTGCTTTGGCCGCACCGCCCGAGATGGGCGCGTCGATGTACAGCAGGCCCATCGCGGCCAGCCGTTTTTCCAGCGCCACCGACCAGCCCGGGTCCACGGTGGAGCACATCACAAACACGCTGCCCGCAAGCATGTGCGCCGCGCAGCCCCCACTGTCGCCTGTGCTTTCTGACGCCTTGCCATCGCCAAAAAGCACCGCTTCGGTCTGCGCTGCATTCACGACAACCGACACCACCACGTTGCAGGCCGCGCCCAGTTCAGCCAGCGTGCTGCAGGCGGTGCCGCCGCCTTGCGCAAAGTCCTGCGCCACACCCGGGCGCACGTCATACACATGCGGCGCAAAACCTGCGCGGCGCAGCGACCTCGCCATGCCGCTGCCCATGGCGCCCAAGCCCACCAGCCCGACGGTGGGCGTTGATGCCGCCGGCAAAAGGGGCGACCGTGACGCTGCTTGTGTCTGCAAGCTGGCTGGTGTGTTCATCATGGGACCATCAAGCCCTTGGTTGTCTGGTCATCCTACAACCAGCTGATCATGGGCTGCGCAGATGGTTTACCAGCGGCTTCGCCGACCGGCTGCCTTCTTTTGCGCCCAGAAAGCAGGGTCGGCTTGATTGATGCGGGCTGCCGCGTTGTCCATCTGGCGGCTGGCCGCGCGCGGCGCTGCGGTCGGGTCGTTGTTTGCGATGGCCTGCCCGCTGTCGCTGGCAAGCGCAGCAAATTCCAGCGGCGCCATGTGCAGCCGTTCGGCCCCATACACACCACTGCCCTGGCGCGAATGAACCAGGCTCAGCGACTTCAGCCGCGACACCGCTTCCCGCACCACGGTGGGCTAACGCCAAATTGCACCGCCATTTCGGCTTCGGTGGGCAGTCAGACAACGCGGGGTAGCCGACTGCACAATGGTGTCA
>JAYUPP010000063.1:0-13960 GCA_043760045.1 Betaproteobacteria bacterium | reverse complement strand
GTGGGCCGAAGAAGTGCTCCAGCAAGCGGGAGTGCAAACCGACCTGCTCGACCTGAGTCTGCTGACGTCCAGCTACCGCCTGAACATTCACCCATGCAAGGGCTGCGTTTCCACCGCCATGCCGCTGTGCCACTGGCCTTGCAGTTGTTACCCCAACCACGCGCTGGACCAGGCCGACGACTGGATGGCCGAGATCTACGAACGCTGGGTGGCGGCGCACGCGGTGGTGCTGCTGGCCCCCACCTATTGGTACCAGTCACCCAGCCCGTTGAAACTGATGATCGACCGCCTGGTGTGCGCCGACGGTGGCAACCCCGACCCCACCACCACCCACGGCAAAAAGGTGGTTGAGGCCAAGGCCATCGAGCAAAAAGGCTGGCACTACCCCAAACATGTGGCCGGCCGTGTCTACGGCGTGGTGGTGCACGGTGACGTGGCGGGTGTTGAATCGCACCGCCGAAACCTCACCGACTGGCTCGACTGGATGGGCCTGATCGACGCTGGCAGCGCATCCAAACTGGACCGTTATGTCGGTTATTTCGAACCCTACTACAACAGCCACGACGCGCTGGATGAAGACAAGGACTTGCAGGAAGAAGTGCGCAACGTGGCGCGCTCGGTGGTGCAGGCCGTCAATGCCTTGCGTGCTGGACAACTGCAACAGCCCGACAAAGCGGTGCGGCCGCCGCGTCCCAAATAGGAAAGAAACGCGCCATGCAACGCTCAGCGTCGCAGCTGCCACCACAGGGCCAGCGCCCCGGTGCCCACGCCTCCCGCAAGGCCCACCCGGCGCCCACTCTGGCGTTGCCACAACCGCTGCACGCCGAGCAGCGGTTCATCACGCATCACGGCCAGCGCATCGCGCTGTATCTGTCAAAACCGCCCAGCAAAGCGGGCCCCTTCGGGCAGACGCCCCTGCTGCTGCGGCACAGCATCAACGCCGCGCCGTCGGCTGCCGAAGTGCGCCCCCTCTTCGAGCACTGCGCAGCGTTGCGCCCGGTGCTGGCCATCGAACTGCCGGGCTTTGGCAGTTCAGACCGCAAGCGCATCGACTACACGCCGCAGTTGATGCGCGACTGTGTGGTGAAGGCGCTCGAGCACCTGCGTGACATCGGCTTGCCCGGGCCGGTGGACCTGATGGCGGTTTCACAGTCTTGTGAAATCGCAGCGTGCGTGGCGACCGAGCATCCCAGCGCCTGCCGCAGCCTTGCTTTCATCAGCCCCACCGGGTTTGAATCGCGACGCCTTGAGCGCTATCAAAACGGGCGCACCCGAGACAAACCGTGGCTGCGCAAACCGCTGCAAGCTGGCCCCTGGTCGCAGCCGCTCTATCGCTTGCAGCGCTACGACGCTTTCACGCAAAAACTGAAACCCGCCTGAGGCGCAACCGCTGGCGCGCCGCATCGCAAGCAGAACAACAGGCCATCGCGGCCTCATGCCCTCGCCCGGCCCGGTGAACAGGCCTGTCCTGGTGCCGCTGTTCCATTTATCAGCCCGCCTGGGCTTGCCTACGCTCGTGTCTGAAGCCTTCAACCGAAGGCAGCAACGGGCGGGCAGTGGTGCATCGAAACAGGGATCGCATCCGGGCGCGAAACAGCGTTGGGGCCGCGCGGACAACGGCACGCACTTGCGTTTGGGCACGGCTCATCGGCGCTATCTTGCTGGCCGCCGCCAGCGCCAGCACCAGCGCCAGCACCAGCACCAGCACCAGCACCAGCGCCGTGGCCGCCACCGTCGCCACGCGCCGCGTTGCCGACCAGGTGATGTCCAGCGGCGACCACCTGCAGCAGCCCTTTGCCGTGGTTGACAAACGCGCTGCGGTGCTGACCCTCTTCAGCGCCGGTGGGCAGCTGCTCGGCAGCAGCCCGGTGCTGCTGGGCAGCACACGCGGCGACCATTCGGTGGCGGGCGTTGGCGAACGCACACAAACCGGGCGCCTGCAGCCAGGCGACGCCACCACGCCGGCGGGCCGCTTCAACTCGGCGCCGGGCCGCAACCGCAGCGGTGAAGCGGTGGTCTGGCTCGACCCTGAACTGGCCTTCGCCATCCACCGCCTGCGCCCCGGCGCCGCGCAGGCCGACCGCGCCCAGCGGCTGGCCGCGCGCAACCCGGCGCGCCAGCGGGTGTCTGCCGGTTGTGTGGTGGTGCCGGTTGCGTTTTACGAAACCGTGCTGCACCCGCTGCTGGGCCGGCAGGCGGGCGTGGTTTACGTGCTGGCTGAAGAGGACGGCCGGCCGCCGACAGCTCAGCGCAGCGTGCCCAGATAAGCGGCCATCACGCGTGCATCGGCCTCGCCCACACCCGTTGCGGGCATGGCGGTGCCGGGGTCGACGGCTTGCGGGTCGCGGATCCAGCGCACCAGGTTGGCCGGCGTCTGCGGCAGGCGGCCCTTGATCGACGTGCGAAGTGCATAACCGGCCAGTGGTGGGCCCAGCAAGCGCTGCGAACCCACCACGCCCGGAATCAAATGGCAGCCGTGGCAACCGTGGCGCCGCAGCGCAGCGCGCCCCTGCGTTGCCATGCGGTGGGCTTCGACAACTGTGCCTTGTGCACCGGCCGCCGTTGGCAGGGCCTGCACGGTGGCGCTGGTCTCGTCTGCCGAGAGGGCGCAGTTGAGGCCCTGGGTGCCTGCATCGATGTCTCGCCACTGCGCCGGCGACACCCAGGGCAGCTGCTGGATGAACGCGGCCACGGCCCAGATGTCGTCATCGCTCAGGCGGCCGGCCCACGCCGGCATGGCGCTCATGCGTATGCCGTGGCGCGTGATCCAAACCAACTCGCGCGCCCGCCAAGCGCTGGCGGCTTGCTGCAACGGCCCCGGCAGCGGCTGCATGGCCAGCGCCGCAGCGGCCGGGGCCACACCCGGGGCACCGTGGCAGGCCTGGCAATGGCTGCGAAAACAGGCCGCACCGCGCCGCACGACGGGGGCCGACGCGGTGGGTCTTTCTTCGATATGGCGCGCCTGGCGCCGAACCGACTGGCGCATCGTCAGTTCAAGCAGGCTGTACACCACCTGCGTGTGCGGGCGGTTCGCTGACACGTCGTAGTAGCCGCCGTACACAACCGCAGCGCCGCCCGCCAGCAGCGCCGCCACCAGCGTGCACAGCGTCAGCAAGATGGGGCGCAGGGTTCGGGCGGTCATCCCCCCATCCAGGCAAAACAAGCGCCCGGCCGCGCCCTGCCAACAAGCGCGGCCAGCCGCGCCGGGCCTGCTGCTGGCGCGGGCTGGCACGTTGTTTGATTCAAGCGCTGCAACGGTCACGCCGCTGACCCAGATTTTCCGAGTGAGGGGCTGGCAATGACCGCTGGGGCGCCAGGATGAAATTTTTACGGCAAGTCTTGCAGCAAAGCCGCACGCTTGCCGCTGCGCCGCGCCGCGCCCGGCAGCGCTGGCGTGGGGCTCGCACAGGTTTCATCACCCGCGCGAGCTGCGCCATTTTTGCGTTACCGCTGTTGCTGGTGCCGTCCATCGACCACCGCCATGCGCGCCCGCCCAGCGCCGCAGCGACCTCTTTGCCTGCAGCGGCATCGGCTGCAGCGCCGCCGCATTGGGACGTGGCGGCGGGCCGCCGCCTGCTGGAAGCCTACCAGTGTGGCGCGTGCCACCGCATACACGGTGTCAGCGGTGCGCAGGGCACGCAGGGGCCGGCGCTGCTGCAGTGGGGCCAGCGCAGCTACATCGCCGGCCGCGTGCCCAACACGCAGCCGCTGCTGGCTGCGTGGCTCGTGCAACCCGCGCAACTGGTGCCCGGCACGCCGATGCCCAGCATGGGCGTGACGCCGCAACACGCGCAGCAGATGGCTGCTTACCTGCTGCAGGCTGAATGAACTTCGGCCCCGTGCTCAGCCCCGACGGCAGCGCCGCGCAGCTGGACGCGCCGCTGGCCTGGGCGTTGATGGCTGGTGCGGCGCTGCTGTTTGCGGGGGTGATGGCGCTGCTGGTGTACGCGCTGTTGCGCTCGCGGCGCTTGCCGCATCTGCACGGCCAGCCACACGGCCAGCCACTGCGGCAGCAACGCTGGCTGGTGGGCGGCGGGCTCGTGTTGCCGCTGCTGGTGCTGGGCGCGTTGGCG
Source organism: Betaproteobacteria bacterium (assembly GCA_043760045.1). GTDB lineage: Bacteria > Pseudomonadota > Gammaproteobacteria > Burkholderiales > Burkholderiaceae_C > Rubrivivax. Next base: position 9,887 of record JAYUPP010000063.1, on the reverse strand, counting down.
GTGGTGAACCTGCGGCATCTGCTGGGGCCGGGCGTCAACGCACCAACCCACAGTTTGGTGGTGGGCGTCAACGCCAAGGCCTGGTGGTGGCAACTGCGGGTGCAAGACCCCGGCCACCCCGACCTGTACACCGCCAATGAACTGGTGCTGCCGGTGGGCCGCCCGGTGCGGCTGTCGATGGTCAGCGAAGACCTCATCCACAGCCTGTGGGTGCCGGCCCTGGCGGGCAAGGTGGACGTGCTGCCCGGCCGCGTGCAACACCTGGTGCTGCACACTGAAAAAGCCGGCCGCTGGAGCGGCCCTTGCGCCGAATTTTGTGGCCTCGGCCACACGCAGATGGTGCTGCAAGTGGTGGCCCTGCCGGCCGCCGAATACGCAGCCTGGCTGCACAACCAGCGCCTGCCCGCCCGCACGCCCACCAGCGCGCTGCAGCAGCGCGGGCTGCAGCACTTCATGGCGCTACGTTGCAACGCTTGCCACACCGTGCGCGGCGTGGCGCAGGCGGTGCTGGGGCCCCCGGCGACAACCGGGCCGGGCCGGGCCAGCGAAGGCGCTGAAGAAAGTGCCGGCGGGCCCGACCTGACGCATCTGGCCAGCCGCGAATTCCTGGGCGCCGGCAGCGTGCGCAACAACGCCGCCGGCCTGCGCGCGTGGATCACCGGCGTGCAGACGTTGAAGCCGGGCGCCCGCATGCCGGGTTATGGCCATCTGGACGAAGCCACGCTGCACGCCTTGGTGGCTTACCTGCAGCAGCTGCAGTGATCAAGATGGAAAACGAGCTGCCGAACGCCGGGTTGAACGCGCCGCACGACTCTGCGCACACCCCGGCGCAGCACCCGCTGCCCAACGACCTGCCGCGCCCGCCCGGCGAATTGCAGCAACTGCAGGCCGCCTGGCTGCCGCCGCGCGGCTGGCGCATCGTCAGTTCGGTCAACAACACCCACATCGGCCTCTTCTACATCGGCACCGCGCTGCTTTTTTTCGTGCTCGCGGGGGTGCTGGGCCTGTTGATACGCGCGCAGTTGGCGGTGCCGGGCAACACGCTGCTGAGTGCCGCCACCTACAACCAGATTTTCACGATGCACGGCACCGTGATGATGTTTTTGTTTGCCGTGCCGGTGGTGGAAGCGCTGGCGGTGTACTTGCTGCCTTCCATGCTGGGCGCGCGCGACCTGCCCTTTCCGCGCCTGTCGGCTTATGCCTTCTGGGCCTATGCCGTGGGCGGCCTGGCGTTTTTCACGACGCTGTTTTTCGGCGTCGCGCCCGACGGCGGCTGGACCCTGTATCCGCCGCTTACCGGCAAAGCGCATTCACCCGGGTTGGGCGCTGACTTCTGGCTGCTGGGCATCGGTTTCATCGAGATCTCGGCCATCGCCGGTGCCGTGGAACTGATCATCGGCATTCTGATGACGCGGGCCCCGGGCATGACACTTACACGCATGCCGGTGTACGCCTGGGCGATGCTGGTGGTGGGCGTCATGATCGTCTTCGCCTTCCCGTCCATCATTGCCGGCACCGCTTTGCTGGAACTGGAACGTGCCTACGACTGGCCGTTTTTCATTGCCGAACGCGGCGGCGACCCGCTGCTGTGGCAGCACCTGTTCTGGTTCTTTGGCCACCCCGAGGTCTACATCATCTTCGTGCCTGCCGCCGGCCTGGTGACGATGCTGCTGCCGGTGCTGGCGCGCACGCCGCTGGTGGGCGAACGGGCGGTGGTGTGGGCACTGGTGGGGGTGGGCGTGCTCAGCTTCGCGCTGTGGATGCACCACATGTTCACGGCCGGGCTGGGCTGGTGGTCCGTTGCTCTCACTTCGGTGGCCAGCCTGGCGGTGGCGGTGCCCAGCGTGCTGCAGGTTTTTGCGTGGCTCGCCACCATCGCGCAGGGCCATCTGCGGCGCTGCACCAGCGCTTTTTTCGTGCTCGGTTTCCTGGCGCTGTTTGTCATCGGCGGCCTCACCGGCGTGATGACGGCCGTCATCGCTTTTGACCGCCAGGCGCACGACAGTTATTTCATCGTCGGCCACCTGCACTATGTGTTGATCGGTGGCCTGGTGTTTCCGCTCTTCGCGGCGCTTTACCACTGGCTGCCGCTGGTGAACGGGCACACCTTGTCTGAACGTGTCGGGCGCTGGGTTTTTTGGTTGATGTTCAGCGGCTTCAACATCGCCTTTTTTCCGATGCACATCACCGGCCTGTCAGGCATGCCGCGCCGTGTGCACACCTACAGCGCCGAATCGGGCTGGGCGTGGCTGAATGCGGTGTCGAGCGCGGGCGCCGTGGTGCTGGCCGCCGGCCTGGCGCTGTGCCTGTGGGACCTGGTGCGCACACTGCGCAAGCCCGAAACCGAGCACGGCGACCCGTGGCGGGGCGCCACGCTGGAATGGGTGCCGAACAACGACTACGGCATGCGCAGCATGCCGCAGATCACGTCGGCGCGGCCGCTGTGGGACCAGCCCGGTTTGCAGGCGCAGATAGAAGCCGGTGCGCACTGGCTGCCGGGCAACCCCACCGGCGGGCGCGAAGCCCTCATCACAAGGGTGCGCGATGCCAAGCCCGTTTACTTGATGGCCTTGCCCGGCGACGGCTGGACGCCGCTGCTGGCGGCGCTGGGCACCGCCGGCTTTTTCCTGCTGCTGACGGTGGGCTGGGTGGCCACCGCGTGGGCCTGTGGCCTGACGGCCATCATCTGCATCTGCATCTGGCTGTGGGGGTTGGACCGCGCCTCCACCATCACGCACGCTGCCATCGGCCGCGATGTCAGCGTGCCGGTGGGCGGCCAGCGCCACGCGGTCTGGGCATTTGTGCTGGTGCTGCTGGTGGACGGCACGGTGTTCCTGTCGCTGCTGTACGCGCACCTGCATGTGGCGATGGCGGCCGAGGTGTGCCCGCCGCCCGGCGCGGCTTTGCCGGCGGCCGGGCTGGCGCTGGCCGTGTTGCTGCTGTGGGCGAGCGCGGCCGGTGCGGTAGAGCTGGCATCGGTCCGTTTGCACCTGGGAACCGGCCTGACGAAACACACGCCGCTGCAGCAGCATCAAGCACGGGGTGTGCAGTGGGCGCTGCTGGCCGCTGCACTGTTGACCACCGCAGCCTGCGCACTGGCGCTGGTGGCGCACAACGCAGCGGGCCTGAACCCGCGCGCCGACGCCTGGAGCGCCACCGTGGCCGCGCTGCTGGCGTGCGCGGTGCTGCACGGTGTGTGTGTGGTGGCCTTTGCAGCGTTTGCGCTGGCCCGTTCGTTCTGCGGGCTGCTGCTGCCGTGCCACCGCGCGGTGCTCGACACCCTGCGCCTGCTGGTGCAGGCCAGCCTGCTGCAGGCCGTGCTGGCGACGGCGGTGGTGCACGGCCTGCCGTCCTGGTTGCCGCTGTGAATGGGCCAGTAATTTGCGCCCTCACTGCAGCCCGCAGGCACGTGCATTGCCCACATCCACAATCATGAACAAGAGGTTTGCACTCTGCACCCTGGGCACCAGCCTGCTGCTCACGGCCTGCAGCGAAAGCACGCGCCTGCAGCCGCAGGCCGACATGGGCCCCAAGCCCACGCTCGTTGCGCCCCAAAAAACCCTGCTCCCCACCGTCAACATCGCACCGGCTTTACCCTGGCCTGCAGGCCAAACGCCGGTGGCGGCCGCCGGCCTGCGCGTGGCCGCCATGGCCAGCGGCCTGGACCACCCGCGCTGGCTGCACGTGCTGCCAGGCGGGGACGTTCTGGTCGCCGAAAGCAACGCGCCGCCAAGGCCCGACGGCGCCAAAGGCATCAAGGGCTGGGTGATGAAACGGGTGCTGAAACGTGCCGGCGCCGGCGTGCCCAGCGCCAACCGCATCAGCCTGCTGCGCGACGCCGACGGCGACGGCGTGGCCGAGCTGAAAACAACTTTTCTGCAGAACCTGAATTCACCGTTCGGCATGGCGCTGGTGGGCGACCGCTTCTACGTTGCCAACACCGACGCCGTGATGGAGTTTCCTTACGTCAACGGGCAAACCACCATCCAGGCCGCCGGCCGCAAACTGACCGACCTGCCGGGCGGCCCGCTGAACCACCACTGGACCAAGTCGCTGCTCGCCAGCCCCGACGGCAGCAAGCTTTACGCCACCGTGGGCTCAAACAGCAACGTGGCCGAAAACGGCATGCCGGCCGAAGAAGGCCGCGCTGCGGTGTGGGAGATCGACCGCGCCAGCGGCAACAAGCGGCTCTTTGCCACCGGCCTGCGCAACCCCAACGGCATGGCGTGGATCGATGCTGGGGCGGCCACGGCTGGCGCGGCCGCCAGCGCGCCCACCTTGTGGACGGTGGTCAACGAACGCGACGAAATCGGCAGTGACCTGGTGCCCGACTACCTGAGCTCGGTGCGCGACGGCGGCTTTTACGGCTGGCCCTACAGCTGGTATGGCAAGCATGTGGACAGCCGCGTGGAGCCACCCCGGCCCGACCTCGTGGCGCGTGCGCTGGTGCCCGAGTACGCGCTGGGCGCGCATGTGGCTGCGCTGGGTCTGGTGGCGGCCAGCAGCAGCACATTAACGCCAAAACTCAGCGGCATAGCCGGCAGTGCCGCGCAGGGTGTTTTCATCGGTTTGCACGGTTCATGGAACCGCAAGCCGCATTCTGGCTACAAGGTGGTTTTTGTGCCTTTTGCCAATGGCAAGCCCCTGCCGGGCCTGCCGGTGGATGTTCTTAGCGGTTTCCTCAGCCCTGACGGCAAGGCCTGGGGGCGCCCGGTGGGCGTGGCCATCGACAAAACAGGCGCTTTGTTGGTGGCTGACGATGTGGGCAACGTGATCTGGCGGGTCAGCGCACCGTAACGCGAAGCAGCACGGGCCATGCTTGAGTTGCTGCGTTTTAGCGTCAACCCGTGGGAACTTTTTGTACGCGGCACGGCCGTCTATGGGTTCCTGATGCTGCTGTTCCGGTTTGTGCTGCGCCGCGATGCGGGGTCACTCGGTGTGGCCGACATCTTGCTGCTGGTGCTGGTGGCCGATGCATCACAAAACGCGATGTCAGGCGGCTATCAAACCCTGGCCGATGGCGCCGTGCTGGTGGCCACGCTGGCGGGCTGGAACCTGCTGCTCGACTGGCTCAGTTACCACAGCCCCATGCTGCGGCGGGTGCTGGAACCCGCGCCATTGATGCTGGTGCAGAACGGGCGCCCACTGCGGGCCAACCTGAAGCGCGAGATGGTGACGATGGACGAACTGATGGCTGCCATGCGCCAGCAGGGCATCGACAACCTCAACCTCGTGAAGTCGGCGCGCATGGAAGCCGACGGTCGCATCACGGTGATTGCTAGGCGCTGAATGCGTCCGCAGATGGCGCCAACTTTCACCTTGATGCACACACAAGCTGCGGCCACCAGCAAAGTGGGCTGGCGATCAAATGAAAAGCAAGCTGGGCGCAGCAAAGTACCCTGAAAACTTCATGAGTACGCGCTTGAAAATCAAATCACCACCGGCGCAACTTTGTTGCCGCGTTGCATGCCAAAAAACTGCTGCAGCGCGCCGCTGTCAGGCAACACATAAATGACCGCCTGGCGCTGCGCGAAGGCGGGCCGCAAATACGATTCATAAAAGACCACCGGCACATTGATGCAACCGTAAGAGATTCGATTGTCATCGGCGGTGGGCGTTAAAAGCCGTTCCGGCCGCCGTTCGGCGGCATTGGCGGTCACCACCCGGTGCATGGATACCGCTGCGTCATAGTCCAGCCACACCACATCTTCGCCACGTGCATTGCGACCGCGCTCGCCGAGAAAGCGGCCGGCTGGGGTCGTTCGCTCCTCAGGCCTGACCTCATCTATCGGGCGGTCGCCTATGCCCGGCACCGACTCGTCGCCCAGCGCCGACCCCAGCAGCACGGGGCTGCGTGCCATCAGTTGCGCCACAGCATTGAACACATACAGCTGCGCCGCTTTTTTGTCGACGATGACAAAGGCCATGCCGCCGTTGTCCTGTGCACCCGCCACCCAGTCGGCAACGGCTTCAACGTCGGCAGAGGGTGGCAGGCCGCCAAAGTCTGCGCGCCGCGCAACGTGAAAGGGTGCACTGGCATAAGTGCGCCGCGCATCAGCCAGCTCTTCAGCGGCAAGGCGCAAGCCCGGCTCCACGCCCGCAGGGTAAAGCGCTGCGGCCATCAAAACGGCCACCAATCCGTCCCGAACTGCGGCCGCAGAGCGGGTCAACAGTGACGGCAGAGCAGAGGGCGGCGGTGCGCGCGGTTCGGTGCTCAGCATCTTCGTGCCCTGGCCATCTTTGCGCTGACGTGAACTACAAACGTGTTCGCTTGGAGGCCGCCACCGCCGTGGCGCTTCAGTTGCGGTCTGCGCGCGCCGGGCGCTCGCCAGTCATCATCGTGTCGCGGTTCGAAGCAGAACGTGTTCTGCCGTTTTGCATCACCATGCTGCCGCTGTTTGTGGAGCTGTTGTTGTTCGTGCCGCTGCTGTTCGTGCCGGTCGTGTTGCCATCGCGCTGCATGCGCTCGGCAGCGGTCATGCCGGTGCTGTTGGGGGTGCCGGTTGTGATGCCATCCTGCGCCCGCGGTGTCGTGGTGGTTGTGCTGTTGGGGGTGGTCGACTGGTTGGGCATCTGCGCTTCGCGCTGCATGGTGCCGGGTGTGCCCGGGGTGCCGGGCGTGCCCATGGTGCCGCCGCTGCCGGTCGACGGCGTCGTCGTGGTGGTGGAAGTCGACGGTGTGGTCCCCGTGGTTCCGGTTGCAGGGTTGTTGGTGGTGGGGAGGGTGGTGGGGAGGGTGGTGGGGCCGGTGGTGGGGCCGGTGGTGGAGCCGGTGGTGGGGCCGGTGGTGCCCGTTTGCGCTTCCACCGGCCGTGGCGGCGCGGTTTGTGCAACCGCAATAGAGGCTGCGCCCACCACAGACACAGCAGCAAAAGTGGCCAAAAGCAATTTGCTCGAATTCATCAGGTGCTCCAATTCAATTTCAATGGACAGACGGCATTGAGCCGAAGAAGCGCTACCTTAATGACAACAAACAGCCGTGCCTGTGGGAACTGAGGCCTATCGTTCGTAGGACACGGCAAACGCACCTTGCGCTGCCGGGTTGGCAGCTGGCATTGGGCAGCTGGCATTTAGAAGCTGGCAATTAAAAGCTGGCCATTAGAAGCTGGCCATTAGAAGCTGGCGTTTGGCATTAGGCATTTGGCATTCGGGACCACGGGTCAACCGCTGACCTGTTGCGAATTGCGATTGATAACGCGCTGGCCACCGATCGCTTCAAACATCACGCGGTAGATCTGGCCCGACAGCGTGCAGGCGAGGATTCCAAAACCCAGGTGCGGCTTAGCCCCTTCCAGTTTGGTGCCCGGTGGTGGTGCCACGCTCAATGGGCGCACCAGATACGTTTGGCCCCGGTAGTCCAGCAAGACCACATGACCAGGGCCGACATCTCCGTGCACCACGCGGTATTTGTACATGTTTATCCCCATCATTCACAGCACTCCGACGGTAGACGGGTGCTGGGGCCTTATCTGTTCGGCAACGCACACGAGTGGTGCCGCTTGTGGCGCCAGTGGGCAGACCGAAATGTTTCTGCACCCGCCTTTCAGTCTGTGTGACAATTTTTTTTTGAGGCCGCAACCTTTGCAACGTACAACGCGGTGCCCCAGGAGAAAACTGCATGGGTCCGAAGAGCAATCGTCTGATTGCAGCGCTGCCTGCAGCCGATTTTCAGCAATGGGCTGAGCAGCTGCAGGCCATCGACCTGCCCTATGGCCAGGTGCTGCTGGAATCAAGCCGCATCCCGAGCCACGCCTACTTTCCCATCGACTGTGTGGTGTCGTTGCTTTACGTGCTGGAAAACGGCGCATCGGCAGAATTTGCCATGGTGGGCCCAGAGGGCGTGGTCGGCATCGCGCTGTTCATGGGTGGCATTTCCACCCCCAGTCGGGCGGTGGTGCAACGGGCGGGCAGCTGCCTTCGCATGCCCGCCGCGCCGCTGCTCAAGCTGCTGGCGACCGAAGGCCCGGCGATGCACCTGTTTTTGCGCTACACCCAGGCGCTGATCACGCAGATGGCACAAAGCGCGGTGTGCAACCGCCACCACAGCGTGGACCAGCAGTTGTGCCGCTGGTTGTTGTCGAGCCTGGACCGGCTGGCCGGCCTTGAGGTGCTGATGACTCAAGAACACATCGCCCACTTGCTGGGTGTGCGCCGGGAAGGCGTGACCGAGGCGGCCAGCACGCTGCAGAAAGAAGGCCTGATCCGCTACACACGCGGCCGCATCACCGTGTTGGACCGCCCGGCCCTCGAAGCCCGCAGTTGTGAGTGTTATGCGGTGGTCAGAAACGAATACAACCGGCTGCTGCCGTAGACCATCGCGCCGAAGTTGCCGCTGCAGCGGCGCGCCTGGCCGCATTCCCCAGCGCGATACTTCGCCATGCACCCGCCTCCGACTTCCCTGCGCGCCGGCGCCACCAGTGCCGTGCGTGCCGCCAGTGCCGTGCGTGCCGTTGGCGTCGGGGCGTCAGCGGGCGGACTGGCCGAGATCAAGCAATTCCTGGCCCACCTGCCCGCCGCCAGCGGCCTGGCGTTCATCGTGGTGCAGCACCTCGACCCCACGCACAAAGCCATGCTCGTGGAACTGCTGCAGCGTTGCACCCCCCTGCCGGTGGTTGAAGCCACTGAAGCGCTGCGCCTGCAGCCTGACGTGGTCTACGTCATTCCACCCAACTGCGACCTCACCGTGGGCGCGGGCGTGCTGCATCTGGCACCCCCCGCGCAGCCACGCGGTTTGCGGCTGCCGATCAACCTGCTGTTTTCTTCGCTGGCGCGCGACCAGGGCGAGCGCGCCATCGGCGTGGTCTTGTCGGGCATGGGGTCAGACGGCACGCTGGGGCTGCAGGCCATCAAATCGCAGGGCGGCTTGACGCTGGCGCAGCTGCCTGAATCGGCAGAGTTTGATTCCATGCCGCGCAGCGCCATTGCCACCGGCTGTGTGGACATCGTGGCGCTGGCGGCCGAGCTGCCCGCGCACATCCTGCGCGTCACGGCCGGCGCTGCGGCGGCGGCTGTCGAGCCTGAAGGGGCTGAAGCCGGCCATGCGCAGGTGCTGGGGTCGATCTTGCGCCTGCTTTACAAGCACAGCCAACACGATTTGTCGGACTACAAACCCACCACACTTCACCGGCGCATCCAGCGCCGCATGAACGTGCACGGCCTGGCCACCCAGGCCGACTACGCCAGCTGGGTTGGCGAAAACCCGAAAGAACTGGACCTGCTGTTCAAGGAAATGCTGATCGGCGTGACCGGGTTTTTTCGCGACCCCGATGTCTGGCAGACCCTGAAAGCAGCGGTGCTGCCTGCGCTGGTGGCCCGCGGCGCCCCAGCCGGCCGCCTGCGCGCCTGGGTGGTGGGGTGCTCCACCGGCGAAGAGGCCTACACGCTGGCGATGCTGTTCAAGGAAGTGGTGGCCGAGATGGTGCACGACGGGGTACTCGACGGCGGACACGATGGGGTGGGCGCCACGCTGCCGTCGCTGCAGATTTTTGCCACCGACCTGAGCGCCGACGCCATTCAGGCGGCGCGCAAAGGGCTGTACCCGGCCCGCATCGCGGCCACCGTGGGTGCAGCCCGGCTGGCCCGATTTTTTACCCCGCAGGGTAGCCACTACCGGATCAACAAGCCGCTGCGCGACATGGTGCTGTTTGCGCAGCACGACGTGATCGTGGACCCGCCCTTCACCCGGCTGGACCTGCTGAGTTGCCGCAACCTGATGATCTACTTCAACGCCGCTTTGCAACAGCGCCTGTTGCCCCTGTTCAGCTACAGCCTGCGACCTGGAGGCGCGCTGCTGCTGGGCGCTTCAGAAACCGTCGCCAGCGCGCAGGCGCTGTTCACCCCGCTGAGCCTGAAGTGCAGGCTGTACTGGCGCAGCGAGCGCGCCATCA
>JAYUPP010000062.1:0-5005 GCA_043760045.1 Betaproteobacteria bacterium | reverse complement strand
ACTTCGTCAACACCTTCCAACCCAACCGCGGCCTGTCGCCCGACACCCGCGGCACCCCGTTTGCCACGCTGTTTGCCGTCAACACCGCCACGCCCACGTTGATGACCCGCCCGGGCGGCGCAGCCACGCCAGTCGGCAACGGCACCGGCCCGCTGGTTGCCGGGGTCACCACCAACGGCATCAACGTGCTGGACCTGCCCGGCGGCGCCGGGTGCGCCACCCAGCCCGACACCGGCCCCTACAGCGAAGGCATCTGGGCGGCGGGCGCTGGCGCACAGTACGGCTGTGCCTGGGACACCGGCAAGTCGGCGGTGATTCAGCAGCCGGTGAAGAACACCAGCCTGGTCACCCGCGGCACCTTCAAGCTGGCGCAACACCAGCTGACAGGCGAACTGGTGCTGGGCAAATCAGAGTCGGCCAAGAGCTTCTCTGAAAACCAAATCACCAGCGGCACCAGCACCGCCAACATCGGCCTGGACAACCCGGCCAACCTGTTGGCGCCGACCCAAGTGCCCAGCCCGTTCCGCAACCTGGCCTACCCCAGCACCGGCGCCGGCTATGCGCGGGTCTACAACCAACTGGTGGCCTTTGTGCCCGCGCTGGCGGCCAACAACGGTTTGCCGATCGCCTTTCGCTGGCGTTGCATGGTTTGCGGCCAACGCGAAATCGAAACCGAAACCGACACCTCGCGCATTTTGCTGGCGGTGGACGGCCCGCTCGGCCTGTTGGCCAACTGGGACTACCGCGTCGGCGCGTCGCGGGCCACCAGCGAGAGCAAGTCCACGCTGGGCAGCGGCTACCACTACATGCAGGGTTTTGCCAACCTGATCAACAACGGCACGCTCAACCCGTTCTTGTTGGCCGGCGAAAGCCAGACGCCGGCTGCACTGGCAGCGCTGGAAGCGGTGTCGGCACGCGGCACGGTGCTGTATGGCGGCAAATTCACGATGGACCAGATCGACGCCACCGCGTCGGGCCCGCTGTTCAAACTGCCGGCAGGCGAGGTGCTGGCCGCGGTGGGCATTGACTTCCGCAGCGAAAAGTACAAGTTCGATGCGGTGCCCAACACCAACATCAACCGGTGGGTCTTCAACGCACCTTTTGACACCATCAACGGCCTGACCGGCGTCAAGCGCGACATCAAGGCGGTGTTTGGCGAGGTCATCGTGCCCATCGTCAAGGGCCTGGAAATCAACCTGTCGGGCCGCCACGACGAGTACACCGGCTTTGGTGGCACCACCAACCCCAAGGTGTCGATGCGCTTTGTGCCCGCTGAGAGCGTTTTGGTTCGCGCCTCTTACAGCACCGGCTTTCGCGTGCCCACCTTCAACCAGCTTTACAACGGCATCACCGAGTCGCCCAACACCGGCGCCGGTGTGGTCGACCCCCTGCGCTGCCCCAGTGGCGCGGTGGACCCCACGCCGGGTTCACCTTGCAACGCCATCACCTTCAACACGCTGTTTGGTGGCAGACCTGAGTTGGGGCCTGAAGAAGCCAAGATGAGCAGCTTCGGCGTGGTCTGGCAGCCGGTGGCCGAGTTCAGCGTGGGTCTGGACTGGTGGGACATCCAACGCGAAGGCACCATCCGCACGCCCACTTTGGCCACCCTCTTGGCCAACTACACGCTGTTCCCGAACAGCTTCGAGCGTGACCCCATCACCGGCAACATCACGCGCATCGACACCCGCTGGATCAACGCCGGTGAAACCCGCACCAAGGGCCTGGAGCTGAGCGTGCGCGCCAACACCACCCTGCACGGCGTGCGCGTGGCAGCCGGCCTGGACGGCTCTTACCTGCTGGAGAAAAAGTCCCGCCTGCTGCCCAACACGCCGTTTGGTGCCAGTGAAGTGGGCGTGTTCACCCGCTCCAGCGACCTCGGCATCCGCTGGAAGCATTCGGCCTCTGTCACCGGCGCGTTGGCCGACTGGGCCGTCACCTTCAGCCAGCGTTATGTGGGTGGCTACGCGGGCTTTGTGCCGCCAGGCGTGGGCACCACCGGCACCAAGTTCATCCCCAGCGACTGGTCCTACAAAGTGGGGCCGTATTCCACCTTCAACCTGGCCGCCATTTACAGCGGCGTGAAGAACCTGACGCTGAGCGCCGGCATCAAGAACCTGATGGACCGCGACCCACCGTTTGCCAACTCCTACGACACCAACACCGGGTCGGGCAGCTCGTGGGAACCGCGTGTGGCCGACCCGCGTGGCCGCTCGTTCCTGGTGGGGGCGGAGTACAAGTTCTTCTGATGGCAGAAGGCGGCCGGCACGATGACCTGGGCGGCTGAGGCTCTGCCTTCGTCAGCTTGATCGCGGGCGTTGACCCACCCACCAGCGCACCAACTTCCGCACCAACGGCCGCACCAACCATCGCTTCACCAGGGGCCTCTGCGGAGGCCCCTTTCCTTTGAGGGAAGATGCAGCCCATGAGCATCGAACATGCCCCCTTGGCGCAAGCGCTGATCCAGTCCGTGCGCCAGCAGGAATTTGGCACCACCCCCGACAAGATGCGGGCCGGCCAACCGGTGCAGGCCTTTCCCAGCATCGACCTGGGCCTGGTGGTTTTCCCCCGCGGCCGCTCACCACGCTGGGCCAACGTGCTGTTCTCGCGCGAACACCCCGGAGGTGTCGCGGCGAACATCGGTCAGCAGGCCGGCGCGGTGCAGCACCTGCGCTTTGACGCCGACTTGCAAGGCGCCGGTGGCACTTCCATCGCCTGGCAGCCCGGTGCCGATTGGTCGCGCATGAGCTGGTGCACCTTGCACGGCAGCGGAGCGCAAAGATTTGTGGCGCCCTACCCGGCCTCGCTGCTGAAGCTGATGGTGGCCGTGGGCGTGGGTCTGGCCGTGGACGCTGGTCGCGCCACCTGGGCCCAGGTGCTGCCCGCGCTGGACCCGATGATCACGGTCAGCGACAACGACGCCACCGACACCTGCGTGGCGTTGCTGCACCGGGTGGGTTTGATCGACACCTTGAACCAACGCTTCCAGGCCCTGGACCTGCCCACGCTGCAACTCAACCGCACCACGGCGGCGGGTGGCTGGCGCAACGGCCAAGGCTCGGGTGTGGGCCACATCCACATGACGGCCTGGGACACCGTGCGGCTGCTGTGGCTGCTGGACGCCGACGCACCGCACGCGCCGTGGCTGCCTGCAGGCGCACCGCCGCTGCTGCAACCCGCCACGCGCGACGGCCTGCGTACTTTGCTGGCGCGGCAAACGCTGGACGAAATTCTCTCCTCCGGCCACCTGCGCGGCGTGCCCGGCTGGGTGCCAGGTCTGCCCGATGCACCGGCCTTTGCGCACAAGACCGGCACCACCGAAAACTACGCCTCGGACGCCGGCATCGTGAAGACCGAAGGCGCGCACTACATCGTGGCCGTACTCACCAACCTGGGTGAACGTTATGCGCCCGACGAACGCTGTGCCACCACCTGGAAACTGCCCGCGCTGGGCGCTCAAGTGCACCGCTGGGTGCAGTCACTGTCATGAGCTTTCAAACCCTGAAAAGCGGCGACCTGATCGGCGTGCTGGCCCCCGCCAGCCCCGTGGCCGCGCACAAGCTGCCGGCGGTGCAAGCGCTCTACGCCCGCTGGGGCTTCTCAGTGCGGCTGTACCCCAGTTGCCATGCTGATACCGGCTACTTGGCTGGCAGCGACGCCACGCGGCTGGCCGACCTGCACGCCGCGCTGGCCGACCCCGAGGTGGCAGCCATCCACTGCCTGCGGGGCGGCTACGGCACCATGCGTTTGCTCGACGCCGTCGACACCGAACTGCTGCGGCGCAGCCGCAAGCTCTTGATCGGCTACAGCGACATCACTGCGCTGCACGGGTTGTGGGCGCTGAACGGTTTGCCCAGCCTGCACGCGCCGATGCCCGCCTCCGACCTCATCCAGCCAGGGCGCGAAGACGACGAAGCCGCGCTGCTGCAGGTGCTGCGCCACGGCCTGCGAGCGGGCCAGATCTTGGCGCCCAAGCTGCATGCTGAGGCACCGCACGTGAGCGGCCAGGCGCAAGGGCGGTTGGTCGGTGGCAATCTCAGTCTGGTGGCCGCACTGCTGGGCACGCCATGGGCTTGGGACATGCGCGGCGCCATCCTCTTTCTGGAAGACATCAACGAAGAGCTCTTTCGGGTGGACCGCCTGCTGACGCAACTGCGCCTGGCCGGCGCGATGGACGCCGTGGCCGGGGTGGTGCTGGGCAGCTTCACCGAGGCGACCTATCCGCAAGCGCTGCTGCAGCAGATGCTGGGCGGATTGAACAAGCCGGTGCTGGCCGGTTGGCCCACGGGCCACGGCACCCCCCATCAGCCGCTGCCGATGGGCGCGCGAGTGGCTTTGGACGCCACGGCAGGTACGCTGACTCTGCTGGAAACGGTGCTGGCCTGACGGTCCCGAGCGCTGCGCGCCAGGCCGCCGCGCGAAGTGCGGACAATAGGCTTGGCGGGCGCAACATCCCGCCCGTTTGCTCTGACCGGCCAGCCCCTGGCCCCACTTTTTTTGAATCTCCAGCCACCATGTCCGCTTCTACATCCACTTCTGCAGCCCTGGCCGCCCTGGGCCCCGCCGTGGCGACCACCCAGATCCGTTCGCTGCCGCTGCTGGCCCAAGGCAAGGTGCGCGACAACTACGCCGTGGGAAACGACCGCCTGCTGATGGTGGCCAGCGACCGCCTGAGCGCCTTTGACGTGGTCATGAAAGCACCGGTGCCGGGCAAGGGCCGGCTGCTCACCGAGATGGCACTGTTCTGGTTTGAACACCTGAAGGACATCGTGCCCAACCACCTGACGGGCCAGGCGCCGGAGAGCGTGGTGACGGCCCTTGAAGCCCCGCAGGTGCAAGGCCGCGCCATGCTGGTCAAGCGCCTGACCCCTGTGCCCTGTGAAGCCGTGGTGCGCGGCTATGTGGCCGGTTCGGGCTGGAAGGAATACAAGCAGAGCGGCACCGTCTGCGGCATCACGCTGCCCGCTGGCCTGAGCATGACCCAGTCGCTGGCCGAGCCGATCTTCAC
>JAYUPP010000061.1:0-5013 GCA_043760045.1 Betaproteobacteria bacterium | reverse complement strand
GCGACAACGTCGGCGATTGCGCCGGCATGGCCGCCGACCTGTTTGAAACCTACGCCGTCACGCTGATCGCCGCCATGGCGCTGGGCGCGCTGATGGTCAAGAACGTGGCCGTCGCGGCCGTGGTCTACCCGATGCTGCTGGGCGGTGTGTCGATCATCGCGTCGATCATCGGCTGCTACTTCGTCAAGGCCACGCCGGGCATGAAGAACGTGATGCCGGCGCTGTACAAGGGCCTGATCGTGGCCGGCGTGCTGTCGCTGATTGCGTTCTACTTTGTCACCAACGCCATGTTCCCGCAGCCGCTGCAACTGGCCACCGGCGGCACCGCCAGCGCGATGGCGCTGTTCGGTGCTTGCGCCGTGGGTCTGGTGTTGACCGCTGCCATGGTCTGGATCACCGAGTTCTACACCGGCACGCAGTACAGCCCGGTGCAGCACATTGCACAGGCCTCGACCACCGGCCACGGCACCAACATCATCGCGGGCCTGGGCGTCAGCATGCGTTCCACCGCTTACCCGGTGATCTTCATCTGCGCCGCCATCTATGCTTCGTATGCACTGGCAGGCCTGTATGGCATTGCGATCGCGGCCACCTCCATGCTCAGCATGGCCGGCATCGTGGTGGCACTGGACGCCTATGGCCCGATCACCGACAACGCTGGTGGCATTGCTGAAATGGCCGAGCTGCCCAGCAGTGTGCGTGACGTCACCGACCCGCTGGACGCGGTGGGCAACACCACCAAGGCCGTCACCAAGGGCTACGCCATCGGCTCGGCCGGTCTGGCCGCGCTGGTGCTGTTTGCCGACTACACCTACGCGCTGCAGGCGCGGGGCATGTCGGTGGTCTTCGACCTCAGCAACCACGAAGTCATCGTCGGTCTGTTCATCGGTGGCCTGATTCCCTTCCTGTTCGGCGCCATGGCCATGGAAGCCGTGGGTCGCGCAGCCGGTGCCGTGGTGGTGGAAGTGCGCAAGCAGTTCGCCGACGGCGCCATCATGGCCGGCACCCGCAAGCCCGACTACAGTGCTGCAGTCGACATGCTGACCACCGCTGCCATCAAGGAAATGATCGTTCCTTCGCTGCTGCCGGTGGTGGCGCCGATCGTGGTGGGCATGCTGCTCGGGCCCGCCGCGTTGGGCGGCCTCTTGATGGGCACCATCGTCACCGGCCTCTTTGTGGGCATCAGCATGTGCACCGGCGGCGGCGCTTGGGACAATGCCAAGAAGCTGATCGAAGAAGGCTTCACCGACAGCAACGGCGTGCTGCACAAGAAGGGTGGCGAGGCACACAAGTCGGCCGTCACCGGCGACACCGTGGGCGACCCGTACAAGGACACTGCTGGCCCGGCCGTCAACCCGCTGATCAAGATCATCAACATCGTGGCCCTCTTGATCGTGCCCTTGCTGCCGATGACCAACAACGCGCCAGCGGCCCAGGCGGCTCCGGCCGCAGCGCCCGCTGCTGCCACAGCGACATCGCCTGCGGCAGCCCCGGCAGCACAGCCTGCAGCAGCCCCGGCCGCGGCGGCCATGGCTGCATCTGCAGCGGCTTCGAAGTAAGGTTTCGACGGCGACCGGGCGGGCATCGAGCTCGGTGGCCGGCCGGCCTCAGCGGCCGGCCCTGTTCCGGCAGCCAAGTCTTTGCTGTCGGCTCAAAAGCTTCTTGCCGCTGTCACGCAGCCGTCTTTTCCAAAGCCTCAAAGGGCCGGCTCAGCCGGCCCTTTTTCATGGCGATGAATCCGATGGTGAAAATGTCGGAGCCCAGGATGTGCGACGCAGCGAGCATCATCTGAGCTCGCTCACACCACCGCCAACCAGGAGCCGACTTGAACCCGAACACCGCCACTGTCACCGCCCAAACCTTGGCCGACTTTGCCGACGCCTGGAACCGCCACGACCTGCCCGCGCTGATGAGCTTCATGGCCAGCGACTGTGAATTCCACGGCGTGGCGGGGCCGGACCTGATGGGTCGCAGCTTCATCGGCAGCGCCGCCGTGGCCCAGGGTTTTGCCTTGGCCTGGACGAACTTCCCCGACGCGTCGTGGACCGAAGGTGTGCACTGGGTTCACGGCGACCGCGGCTTCAGCGAAAGCACGTTCAGGGGCACCCGCGCCGACGGCAAGAAGGTGGAAGCCCGCATGGTCGACGTCTTCACCTTCCGCAACGGCAAGATCACCGTCAAGAACGCCTTTCGCAAAGACCGCCCCGTCCTTTGAGCCCACGCGTCATGGCCGCTTACGACCCGCACTACGACCCCCTGGTGGCCGCCACGCCCGGCCAGGGACTGGACTACGCACCGACCTACTGGGTGGCCACGGCCGGCACCACGCCGCCTGACGACGGGCCCATCACTGGCGACACCGACGCCGACGTGGTCATCGTCGGCGCCGGCTTCACCGGCCTGGCCACCGCGCTGTTTCTGGCCCGTGAACACGGCATCCGCGCCGCCGTGCTGGAGGCCAACCAAACCGCCTGGGGCTGCACCAGCCGCAATGGTGGCCAGGGCCAGAACGCCAGCGGGCGCCTGTACCGGTCGCAGTGGATCGAACGCTGGGGCAAGGCCACGGCGCTGAAGCTGGACGCCGAAATCCGCAGCGGTTTCGAGACCTTCAAGTCGCTGGTGGCCGAGGTCGACTGCGAACCGCAGCCGGGCGGCCACCTGTACATCGCGCACCGCGCACGCAAGCTCGATTTCCTGCGCAACGAAGCGCGGGTCATGCGCGAGGTGTTCGGCTACGACACCCACATGCTGAGCGCCGAAGAGGTGAAGAGCCGCTATGTCGACGACGCCGACTCCCACGGCGCGTTGCACGAACCCGATGGCATCGGCGTGCACCCGCTGAAACTGGCCTACGGCTACCTGAAGATGGCGCGCGCGCTGGGTGTCAAGGTGCACACGGCAAGTCCTGTCACAGGCTTTGCCACCCGCGGCGGTGTTCACCACCTGCAGACACCCGGCGGCACCGTGCGCGCCCGCGCGGTGGGTTTTGCCACCGGCGGCTACACCAGCAACCAGTTGCACCCCAGCCTGAGCGCCAAGATCATGCCGATCTTGTCCAACTCGGTGGTCACCCGCCCTTTGACTCCGGCCGAGCTGCAGGCCACGGGTTTTCGCACCCACGAAGTCATCACCGACACCCGCACGCTGCGCTTTTACTACCGGCTGCTGCCCGACCAGCGCTTGCAGATCGGCAGCCGCAGCGCCATCACCGGCGCCGACGCATCCAACCCCAAACACCTGGCGCTGCTGGTCGGTGGCCTGCACCGCAAGTTCCCGGCGCTGCGGGGCATCGACATCGATTATTCGTGGTGGGGTTGGGTCGACGTCAGCCACGACATGATGCCGCGCATCACCCAGCCCGAACCGGCGCAGAGCGTGTTCTACGCGTTGGGCTATGGCGGCAACGGGGTCTCGTTTTCGGCCCACGCCGGCAAACGTTTGGCGCTGCGCATCGCAGGGCGCAGCGACCCGGCCTTCGAGCTGCCCATCTACAACTCGCCGCTCGAATACCCGAATGTGATGGGTGCGGTGCGCTCACCTGCGTTGGCGCCCTTCAGGCGCCTGGGGCAAAGCGTGCTGTACCGCTGGTACGCGATGCGCGACGAGGCCGCGTAAGCGGCCGTGCAGCCAGCCGACGCAGGCTGAGCCGCGCGCTGGCCGTCAACCCGCTGGAACATGCAGCACCAGGCCGTCCAGCGCGGGCCCGGCGACGATCTGGCAGCTCAACCGGCTGTGCGGCTGGCGCGGCGCGGCCGTGCTGTCGAGCAGGCTGTTTTCTTCGGCGCAGCTGGGCAACAAGCGGGCCACCCAGGCTTCGTCGGCGACCACATGACAAGTGGCACAAGACAAACAGCCGCCACAGTCCCCATCGATGCCGGGCACGCCTTCAAACGTGGCCGCCAGCATCAGGTTGCTGCCGTGCGCCACTTCCGAAGTGATTTGGCTGCCGTCTGCTTGGGTCCATGTGACTTGACTGGTACTCATGCGTCGATGCTAGCGGGTCAGACCGCCGGCCCCAGATGCAACCCGGCACGCACCGACTTGGCCCTTGCTTTTCAAGCAGCGCTGCACCAAGGCGATGCAGCCCCTTGCCCGTGTTAGTCCGGATGGGCCCAGCCAAATCGAAAGTCAGAATCAAGCTGATCGCTCAGGCCTCATGGCCAGACGAAAAGCCCATGTTTCACCCCAGGAAAGTCTCACCATGAAGCTTGCTCGCCGTTCCTTGATTGCCGCCGTGGTTTCGTCCGTGGCCGCCTTTGCTGCACCCACGGCCATGGCCCAGGGCACCGTGCTGCGCGTGGTGCCGCACTCCAACCTGGCGGTGCTCGACCCCATCTGGACCACCGCCTACATGAGCCGAAACCACGGCTATATGATCTACGACACGCTGTTTGGCACCGACGAAAACGGCAAGATCAAGCCGCAGATGGTGGACAGCTGGACCGTCAGCGGCGACAACCGCCTGTGGACCTTCAAGCTGCGCAAAGGCCTGGAGTTCCACGACGGCAAGCCCGTCACCAGCGAAGACGTGGTGGCCAGCCTGCAGCGCTGGGGCAAGCGCGACGCCATGGGCAGCGCCTTGATGCAGTTTGTGCAGCGCATGGACACACCAGCGCCCGACACCTTCCGCATCTTCCTGGGTGAAGCCTGCGGCTTTGTGCTGGACGCTCTGGGCAAGCCCAGCTCCAACGTGCCTTTCATCATGCCCAAGCGCATGGCCGATACCGACCCCTTCAAACAGATCGAAGAACACATCGGCTCCGGCCCTTATGTCTTCAAGCGCGACGAGTTCAAGCCCGGCGACAAGTCTGTCTACACCAAGTTCGCCAAGTACGTGCCGCGCAGCGAGCCGCCCAACGGCACCACCGGCGGCAAGCACGTTTATGTCGACCGGGTGGAGTGGAACCTGGCGCTGCGCGACGGCCAGGCCCAGATCAACGCTTTGCAAAAGGGCGAAGTCGACGTCATCGAAGCCCTGCCCTTCGACCACTTTGAAACCGCCAAGGCCGACGC
>JAYUPP010000060.1:0-5032 GCA_043760045.1 Betaproteobacteria bacterium | reverse complement strand
TGCTGAATCCCTACGAGTCCGACATCAACACCTATCCGCTCACCACCGCTGACATCAAGCGACGCTGGGCCGGCCGGCTGCGCTGGCCCTGGCCGCAGATGATCCCTAACGTGCTGCTGTCGTGGGGCGGCGCACGCCTGCGCACGCCCGGCCGCTTGTTCAGCTTCGTCGGCATCAAGCCCGGAGCCCTGCCTTGACGGCCGTGCTGGTGACGGGAGCTTGCGGTTTCATTGGCGGCCGGCTGCTGGCGCATCTGCAAAGCGCGGGCCATCCCACCTGCGCCGACCGCGAGCCAGGCGCTGCACGTGAAGACTTGACGCCGAGCGGTTTGTTCGCGTGCCAGGGCGCCACCAGCATCGGAGCCATCATCCACGCGGCCGGTAGCGGCACCGTCGGCCAGGTGGCCGCCGCGCCCGATCGCGAACTGCCGTCAAATCTGGCGGCAGCGCTGGCGGTACTTGAGTTTGCACGCCTGCGCGCGCCGTTGGCCCATGTCGTGATGCTGTCGAGTGCCGCGCTCTACGGCAACGCACCCTCGTTTGCGCAGGCTGAAACCGAAGCGCGAACGCCGGTGTCGCTGTACGGTGTGGCCAAGGCACAGGTCGAGCAACTGGCCGCGCACTACGCGGTGCAACACGGTCTGGCAGTCACGGTGGTGCGGCTGTTTTCCGTCTACGGACCGGGCCTGCGAAAACAACTGTTGTGGGACGCCATGAACAAGTTCGCCGCCGGCGGTGGCGAATTTTTTGGCACCGGCCAGGAGCAGCGCGACTGGATTCACATCGACGACGTCTGCCGTTTCATGGTCCAGTTGCTGCACCACCCAGTTTCCCCGGGCAGCCTGCGTGTGATCAACTGCGCAGCCGGCCAGCGTGCCACGACGGGCGAGGTGCTGACCCTGCTGGCCGCTGCGGCTGGCGCCGCGACGCCACGCTTCAATGGCCAAGTGCGCGCGGGAGACCCGGCCTGTCTGGTGGCCGACTGCAGCAAAGCCGAACGCGAACTGGGCTGGCGCGCCAGCGTGCCGTGGCGTGAAGGGGTGGCGCAGTACGCGGCGTGGTTCTCCGCGCAGGGGGCCGTGGCCCCAGCGACGAGCGCGTTGCAGAAAGCGCCCTGACCATGCGGCACTTGGCAATCTGCGTCGATGGGCTGGGCGACAACTGGCTGGGGGGCGTCAACTACTTTCGCAACCTGTTGTCGGTGTTCGACGCGGCGCAGGCGCCGGACCTGTGCATGCACCTGTTGACCGACGACCCTGGCTTTCTCGACGGCCTCCATCTGTCGCCGCGTGTGCAGGTGCATCGGCTGCCGATGTTGCAGCGCAAGTCGCCAGCGTGGGCGCTGCGCAAGGCGGCGCAGCTGACGCTGGGCAGGGATGCGATGCTGATCGCGGAGCTCAAGCGCCTGCAGGTCAGCGCGGTGGTGTTCTCGCACGTCGCCGGCGCTTCGCAGGCGGGTATCCGCTGCCTGCCCTGGATCCCCGACTTTCAGTTCAAGCACCACCCCGATCTGTTCCCGCCGGCCGTGGTGACGGCCGAGCAGAAGCGGGCAGAAAAGTACGCCGGCCTGGCCGACGGTTTGATCGTCAGCAGCCATGCCGCCGCTGAAGACGCGGTGGCGCTCTTCGGTGCCCAGCGCAGCCAGGTGCAGGTGCTGCGCTTTGCGCCGCGCATGGATTTCGAGCCGCTGTGCGCAACGGCGCTGCGCGACACCGTGCTGGCACGACACGGCATCGACAGACCCTACGTGTTCCTGCCCAACCAGTACTGGCAACACAAGAACCACGCGCTCGTGCTGCAGGCGTTGCGGCAGTTGCAGCAGGGAGGTCAGACGGGTCAGCTGGCACCGCTGGTGGTGTCCACCGGCAAGACCCAGGACATGCGCGACCCCGCTCATTTCGGCCGTTTTGAGGCTGAGCTGCGTGCGCAGGGGCTGCAGCACAACTACCGCATCCTCGGTGTCATTGCGCGCCAGGACATGCTGGTGCTGCTGGCCCATTGCATGGTGCTGCTGAACCCCTCGCGTTTCGAGGGCTGGAGCACCACCGTCGAAGAAGCCAAGGCGCTCGGCAAGCCACTGCTGGTGAGCGACATCGCCGTGCACCGGGAACAGCTGGCAGGCCGTGCCGACGCGCAGTTCTTCGGCACCGATGACGCGGTCATGTTGGCGGCACAGCTGGCAGGGTGGCAACAGCGGCATGGCCAAGACCAAGTGACAGACCACCCGCCGCGCCCTGACGCAAGCCTGTACACAGCGTTCGCAGACCAGTACCTCGGCCTG
This sequence comes from Betaproteobacteria bacterium, assembly GCA_043760045.1. Taxonomy (GTDB): domain Bacteria; phylum Pseudomonadota; class Gammaproteobacteria; order Burkholderiales; family Burkholderiaceae_C; genus Rubrivivax. The sequence goes on along the minus strand of JAYUPP010000060.1, from coordinate 2,752 downwards.
CTGCGCACGCTGGCGGCGCCCCGGTTTGCATCCGCATGAACAGCCCAACGTTCAGCGTGGCCACGCCGACGCGCAACGCACTCGACATGCTCCGGCGCTGCGTCGGTTCAGTCCGTGGCCAGGTGGGCGTGTCGGTGGAACACCTGGTTCAAGACGCCTGTTCTTCCGACGGCACAGCGCGCTGGCTGGCTGAACAAGGCGGACGCGGTGGACCTGAAGGCGTACCGGGCGTGCATCGCCTGCACGGTGTCAGCGAGCCTGACGCGGGCATGTACGACGCCATCAACCGCGCCTGGTCGCGCGCCAGCGGGCGCGTGCTGTCGTGGCTGAATGCCGACGAACAATACCTGCCGGGTACGCTTGAGAAGGTACAGGCCTTCTTTCAGACGCGGCCCGACGTGGACGTGTTGTTCGCCGACTATCTGGTGGCCGATTCACAAGGCCGCGCGGTGGCATTGCGGCGTGAAATCCCGCTGCGCCGCTTTTACGTTAGCAACCTGTTTCTCAACGCCCAGTCCTGCACCCTCTTCTTTCGCCGGGAATGGTGGGACCGTGGCCTGCTGCGGCTGGACAGTCAATACCGCTACGCCGCCGACAAGGACCTGGTGCTGCGCCTGCAAGCGGCGGGTGCGCGGTTTCATCACCTGAACGAGGTGCTGTCGGTGTTTGGCGTGGACGGCAGCAACCTGAGCACACACGACGGCATGACGCGCGAAGCCGAGGCCGTGCGCCTGGCCCACGGCGGGTTTCGTTGGCGCGCCTTGCGTCTTGTGCCGGCGTTGGCGCGCCGTGTCGAAAGACTGGCGCGCGGCGGCTACACCCGTGCCGACCTGCAGTACCGCTACGCGCTGGACGAAGTCCCGCACTACCAGGACTTTCTGGCCCGCGGCCTGGGCGGGCGCTACCACCTGGGCCAGACCGAAGGCCGTGCCCAGGCCCTGGATAGCACGCCATCCCGCGTCTCGGGCGGCGCCACAGAGTCCGCCAAAACCGCCGCCAACAAGGCCATCACAACGGCCGCCAGTGGCGCCCGCAAGGATCTACCATGAACACGACCTGGCGGCCCAGCTGGCCCGGCTGGCGCGCTTCTGCACCCAAGCACGCGCCAGCCTCACGGCTGACGCTGCGCTCGCCGCAAGACGACCACGGGCTGCGCTTCACGGAGATTGTGCTGCTGGCTGTGCTGGCACTGGCCTACTTGCTCAGCACGTCGCAGCCGGTGTTTGGCGTGCAACTGCACCTGACGATCCTCAACCACTTCCCGGCCGCGCTGCTGGGTCCCGCGTTGCTGATCCATCTGATGGGCTTGATGCTCACACGGGCGCCACCGCGCTGGTCTGAAGCCTTTGCCGCGGTCTGGCCGCTGGTGCTGCTGGCGCTGTATGCGCTGGTCGGCTCAGCGGTGGCGAAGTGGGCGTTCAAGGAACGCGACACCTACCTGACTTTTGGTATGTACCTGCTGCTGCTGCCACTGTTCGTGGCAGCCGTGCCGCAGCAGATGCAGCGCCTGCGATCGTGGGTGCTGGTGCTGATCGGGATCTGGGTCGTGGCATCGCTTGCAGCCCTGGCCGGCGAGGCCGCGCGATTCAGGGTCAGGGAGTCGCTGCACGAGATCGAGTACCTCGTGATTTCTGGTTTCCTGGTGCTTTTCTACGCCGTGCGCAACCGTGGCCTGAAGGGCCTGGTGCTGTTGCTGCTGCTGGCCGCTGCGCTCATCAATGGCAAGCTCACGGGTTACATCATTGCCGTGCTGGCGTTGCTCCACATCGCCGTGGGTATGGGCTGGCGACGCCTGCAGCCGCAGTGGCGTGGCGCATACGGCGTTGGTGCCGTGGTGTTCACGCTGGCGGTGACGCTCGTGCTCACGCTGCTGTATTTTGAGTACCGACAGTACCTGCCCAGCGGCAACGTCGACGTGCGCATGAAGCAATACGAAGCGGCGATGCGCCAGTTTGTACAAAGTCCGCTGTGGGGCAATGCGTATCTGGCGGGCTCGGGCGAGGCCTACCGCGAGTACGTCCGCGTGCTCAACATCCCCACCCACAGTGATGTGATCGACATCCTCAAGCACGGTGGCCTGATCGGTTTTGCGCTTTTCTGCTGGGGCTACTGGAAAATCTTCGCGCTCATCAACCGCGCCGTCAGTGCCACGCGTGGCGACTCGCTACTGAATGCCTACTTCGTCGGCGCACGGTTTTTTGCTGTCACGGCGCTGGTATCTTTCTCGCTCAACCCGCTGCTGCTGAAGGGGCCCTTTCTCATCGTCATCTGGGGCAACCTCGGGCTGGCGGTGGGCTTGGCCTTGACCGTTGCACGGGCTGGCCACGGCAGCGCCAGGCCGACTGCACCGCCGTGAAACCGGGCCAGCCAGTGCCTGCACTGTGAAACCGCGTGTGCTTTTTGTGCACGCTTCGGCCGCGCTGTATGGCTCGGACAAGGTGCTGCTCAACCTGGTGCAGGGCTTTGCGGCCAGCGGCGAGTGGGCCCCGCTGGTGCTGCTGCATGAAGACGGCCCCTTGCGCGCCGCGATCATGGCCACTGGGGTTGAAGTGCATGTGGTGCCGCTGGCCAAGATCAGCCGCTCGATGTTCGGGCCGGCTGCACCGCTGGCGCTGTGGCGCGAACTGGGCCGAGCGGGTCAATCCATCGACGCGGCGCTGGCCGGGCGTGCGGTGCACCTCGTCTACTCCAACACGTTGGCCGTGCTGGGCGGTGCCTGGTGGGCGCAGCGCCAGCGTTGCCCGCACCTGTG
>JAYUPP010000059.1:0-5059 GCA_043760045.1 Betaproteobacteria bacterium | reverse complement strand
GGTTTTGCGGGTGTAGAGGCCCTTGAACGTGCGCCCGAATGGGAGCAGGCCGAACGCGAGCCGCTGGGTTGATGCATGTACCTGCTCGACACCAACATCTGCATTTATGCGATGAATTCGCGGCCGCGTGAAGTGCTGCAGCGCCTGGCACAGGTGGGGCCGCATGCCGCCGCCATCAGCAGCATCACGGCCGCCGAGCTGGCCTTCGGTGCGGTGAAAAGCGACAGGCCCGGCACCCAGGCTGCGATGGAGGTTTTCTTGGCCCAGATGCCGGTGCTGGACTGGGGTGCCAGCGCGGTGTGGTCTTACGCCCGGACAAGGTTGCTCTTGGAACGCTCCGGCCAGCGCATAGGCGAGCGTGATCTGTTCATCGCTGCGCACGCGCTGGCGCTGGACCGCACTTTGGTTACCAACAACTTGCGTGAATTCACGCGCGTGCCGGGCCTGCGTTGCGAAAACTGGGTGCAAACGACCTGATGGAAGGCGCTGATGGAAGGCCCCAATGGAAGGCGCTAAATCAAAGCGCTGATGCCAGCCAGGCCGACGCAGAATTGGCGCAAACCCTGCTGGGCGCGGCGGGCCCGGCACAACGTCGCGCTGTGGCCAAGGCCATCACGCTGCTGGAATCAACAAGGGCCGACCATCGGCTGCGCGCCGACGCGCTGCTCAGCACCTTGCTGCCCGCCACCGGCAACAGCCTGCGCCTGGGCCTGAGCGGGGTGCCCGGTGTGGGCAAAAGCACCGTCATCGAAACCCTGGGCCTGTTCCTGCTGTCAAAAGGCCATCGCGTGGCCGTGCTGGCCGTTGACCCCAGCAGCAGCGTCAGCGGCGGCAGCATCCTGGGTGACAAAACCCGGATGGAACAGCTTTCGGTGCACGAAAGCGCCTACATCCGCCCCAGCCCGGCCAGCGGCAACCTGGGTGGCGTGGCCGAAAAAACACGCGAGGCGCTGCTGGTGTGTGAAGCGGCCGGCTACGACATCGTGATCGTTGAAACGGTGGGCGTGGGGCAGAGCGAAACCGCCGTCTCGGGCATGACCGACTGCTTTGTGCTGCTGCAGTTGCCGAACGCCGGTGACGACCTGCAGGCCATTAAAAAAGGCGTGATGGAACTGGCCGACCTGGTGGTCATCAACAAGGCCGACATCGACGCCGCCGCCGCCACCCGCGCGCAGGCGCAAATCACCAGCGCGCTGCGCCTCTTGGGCCCGCACGCGCGGGGCCACGGCGCGCAGTCCGCAGCGCAGCCTGCGGTGCTGCAGCTCAGTGCCTTGAAGGGCACCGGCCTGGCCGACCTCTGGCAAGCCGTGACGCAGTTTCATCAGCATCAGCAGGCCAGCGGCGCCGCGCAAACACGCCGCCGTGCGCAAGACCAGGCCTGGCTGTGGGAACGCATCACCGCCGGCCTGCGCCAACGCTTTGCGCAGCACTCTGCGGTGCAGGCCGCGCTGCCGGAGATAACGTCACAAGTACATGGCGGAACGCTGGCACCGTCTGTTGCCGCGCGCTTCTTGCTGGACCTGCTGGACGCGCGCAGTCCCGAACAGCAGCCCGCCCCCCTTTGAACCGAGATCGAACAACATCCCATCATGCAAGAAATCATTCAACAGCTGGAAAACAAACGCGCTGCCGCGCGCCTGGGTGGTGGCGAAAAACGCATCGCCGCCCAGCATGCCAAAGGCAAGCTGACAGCACGCGAGCGGCTGGAATTGCTGCTCGACGAAGGCAGTTTTGAAGAGTGGGATATGTTTGTAGAGCATCGGTGCACCGACTTCGGCATGGCCGACAACAAGGTGCCGGGTGACGGTGTGGTCACCGGCTACGGCATGATCAACGGCCGCCTGGTTTTTGTCTTCAGCCAGGACTTCACGGTGTTTGGTGGCGCGCTGAGCGAAGCGCATGCCGAGAAAATCTGCAAGGTGATGGACCAGGCGATGAAGGTGGGTGCGCCCATCATCGGCCTGAACGACAGTGGCGGCGCGCGCATCCAGGAAGGTGTGGCTTCACTCGGCGGTTATGCCGAAGTCTTCCAGCGCAACGTGATGGCCAGCGGCGTGGTGCCGCAAATCAGCCTGATCATGGGCCCGTGTGCCGGTGGTGCGGTCTACAGCCCGGCCATGACCGACTTCATCTTCATGGTCAAAGACAGCAGCTACATGTTTGTCACCGGCCCCGAAGTGGTGAAAACGGTGACGCATGAAGAAGTGACGGCTGAAGAACTGGGTGGTGCGGCCACCCACACCAGCAAAAGCGGCGTCGCCGACCTGGCGTTCGAGAACGACGTGGAAGCGCTCTTGATGCTGCGCCGCTTCTTCAATTACCTGCCGCAGAACAACCAGCAAAAAGCGCCCGTGCGCAGCAGCGGCGACCGCGCCGACCGCACCGACTTGAGCCTTAACACGCTGGTGCCGGGTAACGCCAACCAGCCCTACGACATCAAAGAGCTGATCCACAAGGTGGTGGACGACGGCGACTTCTTTGAACTGCAGAGCCAGAACGCGCAAAACATCGTCATCGGTTTTGCGCGCATGGACGGCGCCACGGTGGGCCTCGTGGCCAACAACCCGATGGTGCTGGCCGGCTGCCTGGACATCAAGAGCAGCATCAAGGCGGCGCGTTTTGTGCGCTTTTGTGATGCGTTCAACATCCCCGTTGTCACCTTCGTTGACGTGCCTGGTTTTATGCCCGGCACGGCACAAGAGTACGGCGGCATCATCAAACACGGCGCCAAACTCTTGTATGCCTACGCCGAGTGCACGGTGCCAAAAGTAACGGTGATCACGCGCAAGGCTTATGGCGGCGCCTACGACGTGATGAGCAGCAAACACCTGCGCGGTGATGTCAACTTCGCCTGGCCTCACGCCGAAATAGCGGTGATGGGCGCCAAGGGTGCGGTGGAGATCATCTTCCGCGAAGACAAGGGCGACCCGGCCAAACTGGCCGCACGCGAAGCCGAATACAAAGCGCAGTTTGCCAACCCTTTTGTGGCTGGTGCACGCGGCTACATCGACGATGTCATACAGCCCCACGAAACCCGCAAACGCATTTGCCGCAGCCTGGCGATGCTGCGCGACAAGCAGTTGAAGAACCCGTGGCGCAAGCACGGGAACATTCCGCTGTGAACGCGCCGGAGGTCAAGATGTTCAAAAAAATACGGATTGCCAAGTGCGGTGGAAACGGCCGCATGGCCGTTTCGGCGCAGCCCTATTGCAGGGTGCGCGCAGCGCACGCAGGCGACTTCACCGCGGAGACGCTGCATGTTTAAGAAGATCCTCATCGCCAACCGCGGTGAAATCGCCTGCCGCGTTATCAAAACCGCACGCCAGATGGGCATTGCCACGGTGGCGGTGTATTCAGAAGCCGACCGCCATGCCCTGCATGTGGAATTGGCCGACGAGGCGGTGTTGATCGGCCCCGCACCCAGCCGTGAAAGTTATCTGTTGGCCGACAAGATCATTGCCGCCTGCAAGGCCACGGGCGCTGAAGCGGTGCACCCGGGTTATGGCTTCCTGAGCGAAAACGCCTCTTTTGCCAAACGTGTGGAAGAGGAGGGCATCGTTTTCATCGGCCCCAAACACCACAGCATTGCGGCGATGGGCGACAAGATCGCTTCCAAGAAGCTGGCCGGCGCGGCAAAGGTCAGCACCATACCGGGATGGAATGAAGCCATCACAACGCCTGAACAGGCGGTGGCAATTGCCAAAGACATCGGCTACCCGGTGATGATCAAGGCCAGTGCCGGTGGTGGCGGCAAAGGGCTGCGCGTGGCCACGTGCGACAAAGAAGCTTTTGAGGGTTTCAGCAGTTGCCGCCATGAAGCGAAAGCCAGCTTTGGCGACGACCGCGTGTTCATTGAAAAGTTTATTGAAGAGCCACGCCACATTGAAATTCAGGTGCTGGGTGACGCCCACGGCAATGTCATTTATTTGCATGAACGTGAATGCAGCATCCAGCGCCGGCATCAGAAGGTCATCGAAGAAGCGCCGTCGCCTTTTATCAGCGAAGCCACACGCCAGGCGATGGGCGCGCAGGCGGTGGCACTGGCCAAGGCGGTGAGCTACCAAAGCGCGGGCACGGTGGAATTTGTAGTCGGCAAAGACCAGGGCTTTTATTTCCTGGAAATGAACACGCGGCTGCAGGTGGAACATCCGGTGACCGAATGCATCACCGGGCTGGACCTGGTGGAGCTGATGATCCGCGTGGCGGCGGGTGAAAAGTTGCCGCTCACGCAGGCGCAGGTGCAGCGCAACGGCTGGGCGCTGGAATGCCGCATCAATGCCGAAGACCCGTTTCGCGGTTTTCTGCCGTCCACGGGCCGGCTGGTGCGTTTCCTGCCGCCGCCGACCACCTTGCAGGCCGCGCAGCCCGTGCCCACCGGCACCGACATGGGCGGTGTGCGCGTGGACACCGGTGTGGCCGAAGGCGGCGAGATACCGATGTTCTACGACTCGATGATTGCCAAACTCATCGTGCACGGGCGCGACCGCATGGACGCCATCAAGCGCATGCGCGAAGCGCTGAACGGGTTTGTCGTCCGCGGCATCGGCAGCAACATTCCTTTTCAGTCGGCGCTGCTGGCGCACCCGCAGTTCGTGGCGGGCAACTTCAACACCGGCTTCATTGCCGAGCACTACAAAAGCGGCTTTCGTGCTGAAGATGTGCCGCACGACGACCCCGACTTTGTGCTCGCGCTGGCGGTCGTGGCTTACCGTCGTTACCGCGACCGCGCAGCGCAGATAACGGGTCAACTGCCTGGACACGAACTGCGCGTGGGCCACGACTTTGTGGCCATTGTCAAAGGCGAGGCAGGTGCGCATGAGCAGGTGGACGTGAAGATTCAGCACGGCCACACCACCACCGTGGCGCTGCGCGGCAAGACCTACGCCATCCGCACCGACTGGAACATTGGCGCCATCGTGGCCACGGGCGCCTGCAACGGCCAGCCCTACACCGCGCAAATTGAACGCGAAGGTTTGTGGACGCGTGTGCTGCACAACGGCCTGCGCATCGACGCGCAAATGCTTTCCGCACGCGCCGCTGCGCTGCTGGGTTTGATGCC
>JAYUPP010000058.1:0-5079 GCA_043760045.1 Betaproteobacteria bacterium | reverse complement strand
GACCCTGCGAAGACCACCTGGATGCGCGCCTTGCGCACGTCCAGCCCGGCGCGCAAGGCATGGGCCAGGGTGGTGTGCTCGGGCCGCGCCAGCACCTGTGCTTCGTCGATGACGAGCAGCAAACGCTTGCGCCGCTTGTCTGCGGCTTGCAGGGCTTGCTGCAAGGCCGGCACGGCCACGCGCTCACGCGCTTCAAGGTTCAGTTCCAGGCCGGCGTCGGCCATGCCGATCAATTTGCCACCGCCTTTGATCGACTTGATGGGCGTATTCAGGTGCTGCCAGAAGCGCTGCATACCCTTCGCCTCAACCCCGGCGAGCAAAGCACCGACGAGGGCCTGGCCCGGGTGGTCGGTGTCGTCGCAGAGGTTGGTGTAAGCCGTCAGGTAGCCCGCTGCGCGTGCTGCGGGCAGCAGGTCGGCCGTCAGGAACGCTGTTTTGCCCATGCGCCGCCGCGCAAACAGCCCACGCGCGCTGCTCAAGCCCAGGTCAAAGGCCTGCAGCATGCGCGCCGCCAATTCGGGGCGCGGGTAGTGCCACTCATCGCTGGGCAGGTTCATGACTGGAAGACTATAGCAGCCACTTACTAATTAGTAGATTTCAGAAATAATTGGCCAGAAGCAAATGCTTGACAGCGGTCTGCGGCCGCTGCCGCCGGGGACTGATTGAGCCCCCCCCACCCCCACTGCAAGCGCCGTGGGCCGGCAGGGGTCCTTCAGTTTGCCGCAGGCGCCACCAGCGCGCCCTGTATGCCGTGTCGCTGCAAAGTCGCAGCGACAAAACCACTGGCCTTGGCGCGTTCGACAAACGCATGCAAGGCGCGCTGCGCGGCTTCGCCCCGGTGGGCCTGCACGCCCATCGCTTGTTCAATCACCATGAAGCGCCCGGGCAGCAGGCGCAGGCCCGGCAGGCGTGCGGCGTCGGCCTGCAGTTGCTGCTTCACGCCGGCTGCGACGTCGGCGTTTTGGGCCAGAAAAGTGTCCACCACGGCCGGTGAAGACGCGGCGCGCAGCAGCCGCGCGGCCTTCATTTCGCGGCTGAGATACAGGTCGTAGGCGCTGCCTCGGCCCACCATCACGGTGGTGCCGGCGCGGTCCACTTCGCTGTTGTTCTGCAAGGGCGAGGCCTGGCGCACCAGGTAGGCGCCTTCGATTTGCACATAGGGCGCGCTGAAACGCACACCGTCGCTGCGCAGCGGGTCTACAGCGAAGAAGCCAATGTCGGCACGGCCGGCTTTCACGGCCTCCACCGAATGTGCGGCGGTGCCAAAAACCACCAGTTCCACCGGCACACCCAGTGCAGCCGCCAGTGCACGCGCCAGGTCCACCGAAACGCCGTAAACATCACCGGTGACGGCGTGTTTACCTGCCAGGATGGGGTTGCCCAGGTTGATGCTGGCGCGCAGCGTGCCGGTGGGGGCGAAGGCGGTGCGGATTTCAGCGGTGCGCAGTTCGGGTGTCATGGCGGCGGCTTGGGTGGGTGACGAAGGTGCGGCGCAGCCAGCTGCGGCAAAGCCTGCGGCCAGACATAAAGCGGCGTTGAAACGGCGGCGTTTCAACGCCTGGTGTGGTGTTTTCATGCGGGGCATTGTGGTGCGGTGGGCGTGATGGCAAGGCGCCGGCCCGGCCGCGCGGCGCGGCGGTTTCAGGGCAGCCGGCCGTACTGCGCGGCCAAGGCCTTGAAGGCGGCGGCCTCGGGTGCAGCGCCCACCTCTTCAGCCAGAATTGCCGCCACCGCGTCGGCTTGCCGCGCGGCTTCTGCCGCGTCCAGAAACAAGAGCCGGCTGCGCCGCGCCAGCACGTCTTCCACGTTGCGTGCCATCTCAAACCGGGCCGCAAAACGCACCATCGCTTCGCTCAAAGATCCCTGGCCGCTTTCGGCGTCGCGCCACAGCCAGTTTTGTGCGCCGGGCAGGCTGCGCAGCAGCGCCGCTTCGCTGCCGTACAGGTGTTCACCCGGCGGCTCGCCCAGCGGGCGGCCGGGTGCCGCGCCGAGCAGGGGCAGTTTGCTGGTGACGTTGCCAGCGCGTGGCGGCAGCAAGCCGCTGTCCATGCAGCGCTGCAGCACGTCTTCGGCCATCGCGCGGTAGGTGGTCCACTTGCCGCCGGTCACCGTCACCAGGCCCGACTTGGCCACCAGCACCGTGTGTTCACGCGACAGCGCCCGCGTGCTGCTGGCGTCTTCGCCCGTGGGCTTGACGAGTGGCCGCATGCCCACCCACACCGAGCGCACGTCGCTTCGCTGCGGCGCGCGGGCCAGGTAGCGGCCGGCTTCGCCGAGGATGAAGTTCACTTCTTCGGCAAAGGGTTGGGGTTCACGCGGCAGGTCCTGGCGCGCTGTGTCTGTGGTTCCGAGGATGGTTTTACCCAGCCAGGGCACGGCAAAGAGCACACGCCCGTCGGCTGTTTTGGGCACCAGCAGTGCGTGCGCGCCGGGCATGAACAGGCGGTCAACGATGAGGTGCACACCCTGGCTGGGCGCCACCAGGGCCGAGGGTTTTGCGGAGGTGGATAACGCCGAAGATGACTGCGCTGAAGTTGACTGCGCTGACGCAGCGCTCGGCCCCGAAACCACAGCACGGTCCACGTCCATGTCGCGCACCGCGTCCACCCACACGCCGGTGGCGTTGACCACACAGCGCGTGCGCAACACGGCGGCGACGCCGGTTTCGCGGCAACGCACTTGCACCCCCAGCACGCGCCCGCCTTCGCGCAGCAGCGATTCAGCCGCGCAGTGGTTGACCACCAGCGCGCCGCGCGCCGCTGCGGTGCGGGCCAGCAGCACGGCCAGGCGTGCGTCGTCGAACTGGCCGTCCCAGTAGCGCACACCGCCCCACAGGCCACGCGCGTTGACACCCGGCATCAGCTGCAGCGTGCGCTTCGTGCTCAGCCACTCGGTGGCGCCCAGCCCTTGGCTGCCGGCCAGTGCGTCATAGGCCTTCAAGCCGGCACCGTAAAAACCGCGTTCCCACCAGTGGTAGCCGGGCATCACAAACGGCAGGCGCTGCGCCACATGCGGCGCGTTGGCCAGCAAGCGCGTGCGTTCGTGCAGCGCCTCGCGCACCAAAGCGATGTTGCCCTGCGCCAGGTAACGCACGCCGCCGTGCACCAGCTTGGTGGCGCGTGAACTGGTGCCGCTGGCGAAGTCGTGCGATTCCACCAGCGCCACGGCCAGGCCGCGCACCGCAGCGTCCAGCGCCACCCCCAGGCCGGTGGCGCCGCCGCCGATGACCACCAGGTCCCAGGTGCCGCCCGGTGGTGGCTGTTGCAGCCGCGCCAGCAGTTCAGCGCGGGGCAAGGGTTGGCTTGGGGCTGGGCTCATCGTTGCGGGCGCGGCGGTGCCGCTGCTGTTCAAGCCACAAAATTCACCGGCAGACCGGCCACGTCCACCCGCGCGCAGAGCACGCAGCCGGCCAGCGGCTGCTGCGCCTTTTCTTCAGCGCTGCGGCCCTGGTGCGCGGTGGTGACGTACAGGGTTTTCAGGTCGGGCCCGCCGAAGCAGGGCATGGTGGGGCAGCGCACCGGCAGCGCGATGTCTTGCACCACCGCGCCGGTGGGCGACAACCGCAGCAGCCGCTGGCCTTCAAACATGGCCACCCAATAGTGGCCTTCGCAGTCCAGCGTGGCGCCGTCGGGGCGGCCACCGTAGCTGCTGAGCGGCTGGCCGGGCTGGCGCACGGCAAACGCGGCCCAGTCACGCTGCGCGCCCAGCGTGCCGTTGCTGGGATCGAGCGCATGGCTGTAGATGCGGTGGCCGGTGGTGTCGCTGCGGTACAGCGTGTAGCCGTCGATGCTGAAAGCCAGGCCGTTGCTGACCGTGATGCCGTGCAATGGCTGCCGCTGCAGTTGGCCGTCAGCCCAGCAGTACAGCGCCGCCAGCGCCGGCTGCCGGGGCTCGTACATGGTGCCCACCCAGAAGCGGCCCTGGGCGTCGGCCTTGCCGTCGTTGTAGCGCTCTTGTTGCGGTTCGTAGGGCGGCTGGCAGAGCAGCCGGCGCGCGCCGCCGGGGGTGGTGACGGTGGTGTCCAGGTGGAACAGGCCGTCGCGGTAAGCCACCAGCAAACCACCACCCAGGCGCGGCGCCATGCTGGCGGGTTCGCTGGGCTGTGGCCAGTGTTGATGCTGCGCGCTGGCCGGGTGCCAGCGGTGGATGGTTTTGCCCGGGATGTCGCACCAGTAGAGCGCCGCCTCAATGGGGTGCCAGAAAGGCGATTCGCCCAGCAGGCTGGGCGGCACCGGCAGTGCCTGCCAGGACAGCGCGGCGCCGGGTGCCGTCATGTCGCGCTACCCGCCTGCAGCGCGCTCATGTCGCGCTACCCGCCTGCAGCGCGCTCATGTCGCGCTGATCTCCAGCTTCATCCACGCCTCCAGCGTGGCCTGCGGCGCGACGCTGCGCAGGCCGTGCGCGGCCGGGTCGGCCATGTGGATGGCGTTGCTGACGTGGCTGACCGGCTCCACGCAAAAATAAGGTTTGGTGTCGGGTGTGAAGACCACCAGATAGGGCAGCGAAGACGTCAGCCGCAACGACAGTTTTTCGTCGCGGATGCGCGCCGCGCCGCGCCAGCCTTCGAAGCAGTGGTCAAAAGCCAGGTGCGCCACGTCACCGTCGATGCCGGGCTGCGCCACGCGTCGCGTGGGCAGGCCGCTGGCGTCACTTTCCCAGCGGTCGGTCAGCTCGATGTGCAAGCGGCTGCGCGAACGTTTCGGAAAATAAGGGTGCCAGCCCAGGCCCACCGGCTGCGGCTGGGCGGCGGTGTTGGTGAAGGCCAGATGCACCTCCAGCGCGTCGGGTGTCAACACAAAACGCTGGCGCAGGCTGAAGCTGAAAGGCCAGTGGGTGTCGGCGCTGTGGGCATAGGCCAGCTCGGCCTGCGCGGCGCTGGCGCTGCTGTTGCTGCCCACCACGTGCCACGGCCTTTGCCAGGCCACGCCGTGCACCGAATGCGGGTTGTCGTCAAAGTTGGGCTGCGTGGTGTGGTCTTGCCCCTGCCAGCGAAAGCGGCGGTAGCCCAGGCGGTTGGAATAGGGCGCCAGGGGGTAACAGCCCGCCAGCCGCGACCTGGCCAGGTCGCCCGGCTCGGTG
>JAYUPP010000057.1:0-5082 GCA_043760045.1 Betaproteobacteria bacterium | reverse complement strand
CGCGGGCTTGTAGATGTCGAACAGCGTGGCCTTGCGCACCAGTGCCGACGGGTCTTGCAACAAGGCCTGCACCAGCGTGTCGTGCGACACGCTGTCGTCCACCACCAGCGCCAGGTCGCGCCACACCGACTGCTGGCGCTGCACCGGCGCAAAAACCGGCACGGCGGTGTTCAGCACCGCCTGCAGGTCGAGTTCAAACAACACCGGCGCCAGCGTCAATTCCCAGGCCTGGCGCCAGCGTGGATGCAGTTCACCCACGTGGCCCAGCAGCTGGCCGTTGCGGTGCACCGCAGCCGAGCGGCCAGGGTGCAAAGCGGGGTGTTCGGTGGCCGTAAAGCTGAGCGTTTGGGGTGACAGCAGTTGTTGCACGTCGCCCTTGACGTCGAAGAAGTCGGCCCAGCGTTCCCTGGCGCCCCACTGCAAGCCGTCGGCCGCGCCATAGGCCAGGCCCGCCACGCGCATCGGCTGCTGCACACCCGCAACCGTCAGCGGGCCATCGGCCACGCTGCTGTCGCGTTTGAAGACACGGCCGAGTTCAAACACCCGCACGCGCGTGGCCTTCCTGGCCAGGTTGGTGCGCAGCACAGCCAGCAAGCTGCCCAGCAAACTGCTGCGCATCACCGCCAGCTGCGCGGCGATGGGGTTGAGCACCCGTATCGGCTGTGTGTTGCCCAAAAGCTCGGTCTCAAGCTCTGGTTCAACAAAGCTGAAGCTGATGGTTTCCTGGTAATCCAGCGCTGCCAGCGCATGGCGCACTGCATGCGCGCTGCGCCGCGCTTCGGGCCGCACACGCGCCACCACGGGCGCCAGCGGCGCGCTGGTGGGAAGGGTGTCGTAGCCCGTGACGCGTATCACTTCTTCGATCAGGTCTTCTTCGATGCGCAGGTCAAAACGCCAGCTGGGCGGCAGCACCGTCAGCGTGCCGGGCGCTTCGGTGAACTGCAGCTTGAGGCGCTTGAAGACATCGGCGCACTGCGCCTGCGTCACCGGCACGCCGATGACTTTGGCTGCGCGCGCCACACGCAGGGTCACCGGCGCGCTTGCGGGCAGCTTCAGCACCTGGTCGTCGATGGCGCCGCAGGCGGTGGCTGGTGTGCCGCAGATGTCGATCACCAGCTGGGTGAGGCGTTCCAGGTGCTGCACGGTGCCGGCGGGGTCCACACCGCGCTCAAAACGGTGGCCGGCGTCGGTGTTGAAGTTGTAGCGGCGTGAACGGCCGGCCACCGCGTCGGGCCACCAGAAGGCGGCTTCGACATAGATGTTCCGGGTGTCGTCAGACACGGCCGTGGCGTCACCGCCCATGATGCCGGCCAGCGATTCCACGGCCTGCTGGTTGTTGTGTTCGTCGGCAATGACGCCGACGTGGGTGTCCACCGTCACCGTGGTGCCGTTCAGCAGCTTCAGCGTTTCGCCCATCTGACCCCAGCGCACCACCAACCCGCCGTGTAGCTTGTCCAGGTCGAAGATGTGTGAAGGCTGGCCGTACTCGAACATCACGTAGTTCGAGATGTCCACCAGCGCAGTCACGCTGCGCTGCCCGCAGCGCGCCAGGCGCTGCACCATCCAGGCCGGCGTGGCAGCGCGGGTGTTCACGCCGCGCACGACACGGCCGCTGAAGCGGCCGCACAAATCGGTGGCTAACACTTTTACGGGTAGCTTTTGCACATCCGTCACCGCCACGCGGGCCGGTTCTGACGCCAACAGCGGCGACCCGGTGAGCGCCGACACTTCACGCGCCACACCAAACACGCTGAGGCCATGCGCCAGGTTGGGCGTGAGCTTGAGCGTGAACACGGTGTCGTCCAGCTGCAGCCACTGGCGGATGTCGGTGCCCAGCGGCGCGTCGCCCGCCAGTTCCAGCAGGCCGCCATGGTCATCGGCAATTTTCAGTTCGCGCGCCGAACACAGCATGCCGCTGCTTTCCACACCGCGCAGCTTGCCGACGCCGATCTTGAAGGGTTTGCCGTCCGTTTTGTCGGCCGATTTTTCGGCCGATTTTTCGGCACTCACGGGCGGCAGCTCGGCGCCCACCAGGGCCAGCGGCACTTTGATGCCGACCCGTGCGTTGGGTGCGCCGCAGACGATCTGCAGCGGGCCCGCTGCCGAATGCGCGCCGGCATCCACCGTGCACACTCGCAGCCGGTCGGCCTGCGGGTGGGGTTCGACGGTCAGGATCTGCGCCACCACCACGCCCGTGAACGGCGGCGCCACCGGGCGCAGTTCTTCCACCTCCATACCGCTCATGGTCAGCAGGTCGGCCAGTTGTAGTGTGGACAGCGGCGGGTTGCAGAACTCGCGCAGCCAGGATTCAGGAAATTGCATGGCGGTCTCGGCTCAGTCGGTGCAGTCAGTGTGTTTTGGACGCGAGTTCGGTCAACGAAACTGCTGCAAAAAGCGCAGGTCGCCGTCAAACATCAAGCGCAGGTCGTCGATGCCGTAGCGCAGCATCGTCAGGCGGTCGGGGCCCATGCCGAAGGCAAAACCGATGTGCTGTTCGGGGTCGAGGCCGAAGTTGCGCACCACGTTGGGGTGCACCTGGCCCGAGCCGGCCACTTCCAGCCAGCGGCCGGCCAGCGGCCCGCTGCGAAAGGCGATGTCGATTTCGGCGCTGGGTTCGGTGAACGGGAAAAAGCTGGGCCGAAAGCGCACGTCGAAGTCGCTGGTTTCGAAAAATTCCTGCACGAAGTTCGAGAACACCACCTTCAGGTCTTTGAAGCTGACGTTGGCGCCGATCCACAGGCCTTCACACTGGTGGAACATCGGCGAATGGGTGGCGTCGCTGTCCACGCGGTAGGTGCGGCCGTGTGCGATGACGCGTATTTCGGGTATCGGCTGGCCCTGAGAAATGGCCTGCGCATGTCGCGCCGCGTGCGCCTGTGCGTACCGCACCTGCATCGGGCTGGTGTGTGGGCGCAGGTTCAGCCAGCGGCCTTCGGCGTCTTTCAGGTCGACGTAGAAGGTGTCTTGCATCGACCGCGCGGGGTGGTTTTCCGGGTTGTTCAGCGCCGTGAAACTCATCCAGTCGGTTTCGATTTCCGGGCCTTCGGCAACATCAAAACCCATGCTGCCGAAGATGGCCTCGATGCGTTCGATCGTGCGGCTCACCGGGTGCAAGCCGCCGCTGCCGCGCTGGCGGCCGGGCAACGTGACGTCCAGCGCTTCGGCGCGCAGCAGCAGCGCCAGTTCACGCGCCGCAAGCCGTTCGCGCCCGGCCGTCAGCAGCGCATCGATGCGCTGTTTGGTCTGGTTGATTTCGGCGCCACGGGTCTTTTTTTCTTCGGGCGACAGGGCGCCCAAGCCCTTCAGCAGCTCGGTGACCTGGCCACCCTTGCCCAGAAAACGCGCCTTCGCGTTTTCAAGTTCAGCGGCCGTTGGGGCGGCTTCAAATTCGGCCTGTGCGGCCTGCACCAGTTTGTCCAGATCGTTCATGTTGGGCGCGCAAAAGAAAAAGGCCGTCCACAGGTGACGGCCTTCGGAGACTTGAACATTGCCAGCAGGGCGTGCACTTGCAGCGCCGCCCCGCGAGCCCGGTATCAAGCGATTTGAGCCGTCACGCGTGAAATCGCGTGAAGGCCTGCTCTGGCGAGAGATGCCTTCCGGCATCTCTCGTCACGACGCAGCCTTCACCTTGTCGACGATGGCCGCAAAACCAGCCGGGTCGCGTATGGCCATGTCCGACAACACCTTGCGGTCGATGTCAATCTGCGCCTTCTTCAGGCCGGCCATGAACTTGCTGTAGGTGACGCCCAGGTTGCGGCTGGCGGCGTTGATACGCGCAATCCACAACTGGCGGAAGACGCGCTTTTTGGTGCGGCGGTCACGATAGGCGTATTGGCCGGCCTTCATCACCGCCTGTTTGGCGATGCGGAAAACGTTCTTGCGGCGGCCGCGGTAGCCCTTGGCGAGCTTCAGGATTTTCTTGTGGCGGGCATGTGCCGTAACACCACGTTTGACGCGAGGCATGTGTGTGCTCCTTGTGCGGTGGTGGTGTTAAAGGCCGGCGAAAGGCAACATCTGGGCCATGTGGCCCATGTTGCTTTCGTGCACGGCCACGGTGCCACGCAGGTGGCGTTTATTCTTGGTGGTTTTTTTCGTCAGGATGTGGCGCTTGAACGCCTGGCCCCGTTTCACGGTGCCACCCGGGCGCACGCGAAAGCGCTTTTTTGCGCCGCTTTTGGTCTTCATTTTGGGCATGTGAATGCTCCTTCTTTGATTGCTGCTGCAGGCGATTTGGAGTGCCCAAATGCTTGTTGGCCTGCAGCCGCTTCTTGCTGCCGTTGCGGCCCTTTCAGGCCACAACCGCAGGATCTTCAAAACCTTGTCAACTTCACTTCCGCTTCGGCGCCAGCACCATGATCATCTGCCGGCCTTCCAGCTTGGGCATGTGTTCCACCATCGCCACGTCAGACAGCTCGTCACGTATACGTTCCAGCATGCGCATGCCGATGTCCTGGTGCGTAATTTCACGACCGCGATAACGAAGTGTGACCTTGCCCTTGTCGCCATCTTCAGCAATGAAGCGGCGCAAGTTGCGCATCTTGATGTTGTAGTCACCATCATCGGTACCAGGGCGGAATTTCACTTCCTTGATCTCGATGACCTTCTGCTTGCTCTTCGCTTCAGCGGCCTTTTTCTGTTCCTGGTATTTGAACTTGCCGTAGTCCATCAACCGGCACACCGGGGGGTCTGCGGTGGCGGCGATCTCGACCAGATCGACGTCCAGTTCCCCTGCCATGCGCAACGCGTCCATCGTGCTGACGATGCCGAGCGGCTCGTTTTCAACGCCGTTCAATCGCACCTGCAGTGCCATGATCTCCCGGTTCAGACGGTGCTTGCGCTCCGCGTTGGGCACGCGGCGGTCCATGAAAGTAGCGATGGTTTCAGCTCCAGATACAACCCGAAGGCACGGCGGGCTGCCAAATAAATGGAAAGCGCGCCGGGGTCGTCTACGTCCTGGCTTGAATGTCGCCGCTGATCTTCTGAATGAAGTCTGCCAGCGGCATCACACCAAGGTCGAGATTGCCCCGAGCGCGCACGGCAACAGCTCCGTTGGCCTTTTCCTTGTCGCCGACGACCAGGATG
>JAYUPP010000056.1:0-5084 GCA_043760045.1 Betaproteobacteria bacterium | reverse complement strand
GAAAACTTCCACATTAAGTTTCATGATGCGGGGCAGCGCCCCGGATCATGGAACACTTCCACATTAAACCTGCGTCAGCAGCAGCTTCAAGTCGTCGGCCAGTGCCTGCGCGCCCATGCCGTGGCGGGTGACGAGCCGCACCTTGCCCTGGGTGTCGAACACGTAACTGCCGGCCGTGTGGTCGATGCTGTAACTGCCCGGCGTGGTGCCGGGCACTTTGGCGTAAAAGACCTTGAAGCTCTTGGCGGTGGCCTTGATTTCATCTTCCGAACCGCGCAACGCCACCCAGTCGGGGCCGAAGTTGGCCACGTAGGCTTTCAACAGTTCAGCGCTGTCGCGGTCGGGGTCCACGGTGATGAAAACACCCTGCACGCGGGCGCCGTCAGCGCCCAACAGCTTGCGCGCTTCGGCCACTTCCAGCAGCGTGGTGGGGCAGGCATCGGGGCACTGCGTGAAGCCAAAAAACACCACCACCAGCTTGCCTTTGAAGTCGGCCAGGCGGCGGCGCTGGCCGGCCACGTCGGGCAGGTCGAAGTCTTGGGCGTAGGGCGCGCCGGTGATGTCCACGGCCTTGAAGGCAGCGGAAGGCAGCTTGGCGTCGCAGCCGCCCAGCGTAGCGAGCGCGGCGCCGCCAAGAACTAAGCGGCGGCGAGTGACGGCAGCCATGGGCTCAGGTAATGGTCGAGCAGCAGCGCCGCAAACAACAGCGACAAATGCCAGATGGAAAAGCGGAAGGTCTTGCGCGCCAGCGCGTCGCTGTAGTTGCGCCACAGCAGCCAGGCATAAGCGATGAACGCCGCACCCAGCAGCACGGCGGCCAGCAGGTAGAGGTAACCGCTCATCTGCACCACAAAAGGCAGCAGCGTGGCCGCAAACAGCACGATGGTGTACAGCAGCACCTGCAGCCGCGTGAATTCAGGGCCGTGGGTGATGGGCAGCATCGGCAGCCCGGCTTTGCGGTAGTCCTCGGCGCGATACAGCGCCAGGGCCCAGAAATGCGGCGGTGTCCACAGGAAGATGATCAAGCACAGGATCATCGCCTCGTGCCCCACCTGGTTCGTCATCGCGGCCCAGCCCAACACCGGCGGCATGGCGCCCGAAGCGCCACCGATGACGATGTTTTGCGGTGTCAGCGGTTTCAGCACCACGGTGTAGATGACGGCATAACCTATGAACGTAGCGAAGGTGAGCCACATCGTCAGCGGGTTGACCCAGGCATACAACACAGCACTGCCCAGCGCAAACAGCACGGCAGAAAAGAGCAGCGTCTGCGTGTTGTTCAATTCACCTTTGGCATTGGGTCGCCACGCGGTACGCGCCATGCGGCGGTCGATGTGCTGTTCCACCAGGCAGTTGAAGGCCGCCGCCGCACTGGCCACCAGCCAGATGCCGACGGTGGCGGCCAGCGCCAGCTGCAGGTCGGGCAGGCCGGGCTGGGCCAGCAGCATGCCGATGACGGCGCAGAAAACGATCAACTGCACCACCCGCGGTTTGGTCAGCGCGTAGTACTGGGCCCAGCGGGTGCCGGGCAGGCGGGTGGCAACGAGGGTCTGGGCCATGGGCAAGCTGCTGATTCTAGGAGCCTGTGGGTTCTGCGGCGGCGTGCGCAGCACCGGGCCTGCTGGCGGCTCGGCTGCGCGCCAGCAGCAACGCCAAGGTCAGCACCAAACCGGCGGCGCCCGCCGAATGGCCCAACGCAGCCGCAAGCGGCCAGCCCAACACCACATTTGACAGCCCGCTGCCCACCTGCACCAGCAGCAGCAACGCAAGCACCAGACCCCACCGCCGCTGCTCCGCCGGCCCACGCCACAGCCGCCAGGCCAACACGGCCAGCACGGCCACCACCAGCAGCGCAAACAGGCGGTGTGCCATGTGGATAGCGACCAGCGCCTGCAGCGTCAAACCTCGGCCGCCTGCAGCTTCACCCAGCCCGCGCAGCAAGGTGAACCCGTGGCCGAAGTCGGTGTCGGGCCACCACTGCCCGTTGCAGGTGGGGAAACCGGTGCAGGCCAGCACCGCGTAGTTGGTGCTGACCCAGGCACCCAGCGCCACCTGCACCGCCAGCACCGCAGCGCTGAACCCCGACAGGCGCCGCGTGGCAGCACCCAGCTGCAGGCCTGGCGCCGCACGCTGTTGGCCCGTGAAAGCCTCGTGTTGCGCCGCCAGCAACACCAGCAGCAGCAGGCCGCCCAGCAGGTGCAGGCTGACCACCGCCGGGTACAACTTCAGCGTCACGGTGTATTTGCCAAACAGGCCCTGCACCAGCACCCAGGCCAGCGTGGCGGTGGGCCACCAGGGCGAAAACGGCAAGGTCTTGCGCGCGCGCCAGGCCGCAGCGGCCATCACCAGGATCAGCACGCCCACCGTCATCGCCAGGTAGCGGTGAATCATCTCGATCCAGGCCTTTTGCCACGTCACCGGCCCGCCCGGGGCGGCGCTTTGCGCGGCATGGATGTCGGCCTGGGCGCCCCAGGGGCTGACCTGGCCGTAACAACCGGGCCAGTCGGGGCAGCCCAGGCCCGAATCCGACAACCGTGTGAAGGCACCAAAAACGATGAGATCGAAGGTCAGAAACAGTGTCAGCGCCGTCAGGCTGCGCAGGCGGGACTGCAGCGGTGGGGGGCCGAAAGCAGCCTGCTCACCCTGCCGACCCTGCTCGCCCTGCGGGCGGCGCAGCCACACCCAAGCCAAAGGCAACAGCGCCAGCACCACGGCCAACAGCAGCAGCCGGGCCAGCGGTGCCAGGTCCACCAGCGCGGGTTCGTTCACGTCAGCGGCCGGGCGTTCATGATCATCGGCCTGGCAAGTCCCACGACGAGGCCGCGCGCAGCAGGCGGTCGAGGTCGCGCTTGGCGCGGGCCGGCTCGGCGCCTGCTGGCAAGCGCATCATCCATTCGCCCATCGGGTCGACGACGTAGAGGTGGTCGTCCAGCTGCTGGCCGGACGCCGGCAGCAGCCAGCGCGCCAGCTCGGCGCGGTCGGCCCGCAGCACCGTGAGGCCCGGGTCGGCCTGCACCGCAGCGGCCAGCGCCGGCGCCAGCGGGCCGCTGTCAGTCACTAGCCACACCTTGTCGATGCGTTCACGCTCGCGGCCCAACATTTCGCGCAACTGCCGCTGCATGAAAAGCTGCTTTTCGCACGCTGCGCCGCAGGCCGAAGGGCTGAGCACCAGCAGCAGCCACTGGCCGCGCAGGCTGGTTGCCGGCAGCTGCCGGGCGCCGTCCAGCGATGTCAAACGCAGCGCCGGCAGGCTGCGTGTGGGCTGGATCAGTTCGCCGTAGTTGTTGCGGCCCTGGGGGCGCACCACAAAGTAGGCCAGGTACGACGCGATCACCGGCGCCGCACACACCAGCAGCACGAGCAGCATCTTGATGCGGCCCATGCGCGTGCGGCGCGCCTGGGCTTCGTGGCTGTCGGCCAGGTCGGGTGTGTTGACGCCGTGCACCGTCAGCGTCAGGGGTTCAGGTGATCTCATGAAAGTTTGTTCAAGGGCTGGGGGTGGCTGGCGGGACGGGCTTTGCGGCTGGCTGGTCAACCCGCTTGCGCGGCAGCCACAGCCCGAACCACAGCCACAACGCCAACGTCAAAGCGCTGATGGCAAACCACTGGAAAGCGTAGCCGTGGTTTTTGTCCACACCCAGCGCGGGCTGTGGCCACTGCCGCTGCAAACCATCGGCTGCGGTTGGCTCGTTGTCTTCCTGCACCACCGTCAACAGTCGCAGCGGCAATGCGGTTTGCTGCTTGAACGCGGCAACATCCAGATTTTGCCGGACGGGCCCGCTGGCCCCACCGTCAAATTCAAACAGGCGCGCGGGTTGCAGGGCGATGCGGCCATGCATCCGCTGCAACCCGGCCGGCGCCGGCGGTGCGGTGATGCGCAAACGGTCGCGCGGGTCGCGTGGAAACCAACCCCGTTGCACCAGCACTGCCGTGCCGTCGGCCAGCAGCAGCGGCGTGAGGGCATAAAAACCCACGCGCCCATTCATCTGCCGGTTTTCCAGGTACACCGTGTGCTCGGCCAGCCAATGGCCTTGCAACTGCACCGCGCGGTGCAGTTGCTGCTGCGCTTCTTCAGTGCTGCGCGCCAGTTCATACTGCAACACGGCTGGCCGCTGGCGCTGCTGATTCAAAGCCTGCTGCAGCGCCGTTTTTTGCGCCGCCCGGTCGAGCTGCCAAAAGCCAAGCCGTGCGGTGCCAGCCGACAGCAGCAACGCGGCCACCAGCAGCCACCAGTGCTGCGCCCTCTGGGATGCTTTCACGGGTGCCTGAACGCTTGCGCGCATATCCCGCCTTGCCCCTGTGCAGGCACGGCAGGCGGCAGGCGCCGATAATTCAACGCCATGAAAACCGTGATGGTGTTGCTGTTGATTGCCGTGCTGGTGGCCCTGGCCAGCGCCGGTGTTTTCATGTTGAAAAAAGGCCCCAGCTCAGCAGCCGGCAGCACCGAAGAGCGCAGCCGGCACATGGCGCGCGCGCTGGCGCTGCGGGTGGCGCTGTCGGTGGCGCTGTTCCTGTTCATACTGCTCAGCTGGTACATGGGGTGGGTCAAGCCTACAGGCATACCGATGGCCTCGTAGGGCACGCAGCAAAGCACCGCTGCGACAACATCGACGA
Organism: Betaproteobacteria bacterium; assembly: GCA_043760045.1. Classification (GTDB taxonomy): domain Bacteria; phylum Pseudomonadota; class Gammaproteobacteria; order Burkholderiales; family Burkholderiaceae_C; genus Rubrivivax. The sequence goes on along the minus strand of JAYUPP010000056.1, from coordinate 470 downwards.
CCCAAAAAGCATCTCGCCGCAAAAAGCGGCGCGATGCTCAACAAGCTGGGCCACCAAGCAGGGCAGTCCTGCTGCCTGCTCTACGGCGCCGCCCTACAACCAGTAAACCAGGAAGTACAGGCCCAGCCACACCACGTCCACAAAATGCCAGTACCAGGCCGCGCCTTCAAAGCCGAAATGGCGCTCGGGCGTGAAGTGGCCCTTCATCAAACGCAAGGTGATGAAGGTCAACATCAGCATGCCCACAAACACGTGAAAACCGTGAAAGCCGGTGAGCATGAAAAACGTGGAACCAAAGATGCCTGAGCTGAGCTTCAGGTTCAGGTCTTGGTAGGCGTGCATGTATTCGTAGGCCTGCACACACACGAAGGTGAAGCCCAGGATCACGGTGATCCACATCCAGGTGATGGTCTTGGCGCGGTTGCCGGCTAGCAGGGCATGGTGGGCGATGGTCAGCGTCACACCCGAGG
>JAYUPP010000055.1:0-5106 GCA_043760045.1 Betaproteobacteria bacterium | reverse complement strand
GCAGCACCTTGCTGCCCAGGCTGGCCATTTCCAGCATCTCTTCAAAGCTGATGCTGGCCAGGCGGCGCGCCTCGGGCACGATGCGGGGGTCGGTGGTGTAGACACCGTCCACGTCGGTGTAAATCAAACATTCATCGGCCTTCAGCGCCGCCGCCACCGCCACGGCCGAGGTGTCGCTGCCGCCCCGGCCCAGTGTCGTCACATTGCCTTGCCCGTCGATGCCTTGAAAGCCGGTGATGATGACGACACGGCCGGCCGCCAGGTCGGCGCGCACGCGGGTCTCATCGATGCTTTCGATGCGCGCTTTGGTGAACGATGAATCGGTGCGGATCGGCACCTGCCAGCCGCCGTAACTGACCGCTGCAACACCCTGCGCCTGCAGCGCCAGCGCCAGCAAGCCCACAGACACTTGCTCACCGGTGGCGGCCAGCGCGTCCAGCTCGCGCAGCGCACTGGGCGTGTCAGCGGCCGGGTTGCCGGCGGGCATCAGTTCTTTGGCCAAACCCAGCAGGCGGTTGGTTTCACCACTCATCGCCGAGGGCACCACCACCAGTTGATGGCCGGCCTTGACCCATTTGCACACACGCAAGGCCACGTTGCGGATGCGTTCGGCGCTGCCCATCGAGGTGCCGCCGTATTTGTGGACGATCAATGCCATCAGAACCAGCCCGTTACGGTTTGTCGTGTTTATGGTTGTTGGGGTGTTGCAAGCGTGCTGCGGGTGCACCGGCCAGCAGTCAGCCACAACCTGCAAACTCGCGCCAAACCAAACATTTTAGCCAAGCGGCAAACTGCCCTGATCGGGCACCCAGCGCAGGCTGCACTGCGGCTGGCCAGCGGGTGGATGGCAGCGCGCGTCGATGCCCAGCGCTGGCACGTAGATCAACCGCTGATCGGTGCTCCACACCAGTGGGCCCTGGCGCTGCCAGGCCGCGATGCCAGCACTCTGATACTGCTTCTTCAGGCTGCGTGGCGTGGCGGCCACCTGCGTTGCAAAACGCTCGCCGCCGGCGCGCTGACGCAAGCAGGCCTTCTGCAGCACCGAAGCCGGTGCGCCAGCGGTGCTCACGCGCAGCACTTCCATGCTGCCTGCCCAGCCCGGCACCGGCCACAGCCCGGGTTGACTCAGGTCCATGGTCAGCGGCGGCTGCCGCACACTTTCAGCGTCAGGCCGGGTCGTCGTGACCGCAAAGCAGGCCAGCACACCCTGGTGCAGCCGCAGTTCAACACCGGGCCCCGGCCAACGTGCGCCGCTGCGCGTAGCGGCCGCATCTGCAGGCGACAGGTCGTGCAGCAGACGCTGCAACAAAGTTTCAGGCGCGCCCTGCTCCAGCACCTGGCGCAGCCAGAAGCGCAAGGCATTGCTGCGGCGGGCCGCAGGCAACAGTTGCCAGGCGGCAAGCAGCAGCCCCGGGCGGGCGCTGCCCTGTGGCACCAGCACGGACGGCAGGTCGGCAGCAGCCACCTCCGCCGCCAGCGCCTGCATCTGCTGGGCCTGTGTTGCTGCCGCCAGCAGCGCAGTTTCAGCGTCGGCAAACGCACCCGTCAAGGCCGGCCACACCTGCAAACGAAGGCGGTTGCGCGCGTAGCGGGTGTCGGTGTTGCTGACGTCCTGCACGCAGCGCAATTGGTAGCGGCGCACATACGCGTCAATGGCCGCACGCGGCTGCTGCAGCCACGGCCGGCACCAGATCAAACCATCACGCCCGGCCTGCGCCGGCATCGCTGAAAGGCCCGCAGCGCCGGCACCCCGCAGCGCCTGCAGCAGCCAGGTTTCGGCCTGATCACGACGGTGATGGGCCAGCAGCACCAGGTCGCAGTCAGTGGCCCGGGCCATCGCTGCCAACGCCTTGTAGCGCTCGCGCCGCGCCCAGGCCTCCACGCTGTCACCGGCCAGCGGCCTGGTTTGCAGGCGCTCAAAAGCGAAGCCGGCGCCCCAGCGGTGGGCCTGGTCTTGCACCTGTTTCAGCCATTCATCGGCGCCCGCCACCAGGCCGTGGTGCACATGCAGCGCCACCACGTCAACGCCCAGTTGCGCCGCCTGCCTAACGGTGCAATGCAGCATCGCCGTGGAATCGCGCCCGCCGCTGGCCGCCACGGCCACCCGGCGTGCAGCCACCTTCAGCGGTCCTTGGTGTCGGTGAAACGGCCGTAGGCGCGCAGGCGGTCGTAACGGCGCTGCAGCAGCTCTTTGGGCTTCAGGTCGGCCGACTGGCGCAGCGCATCAGCCAGCGCACGCTTGAGCTGCGCCGCCATCCAGGGCATGTCGCGGTGCGCGCCGCCCACGGGTTCGTTGATGATCTTGTCGATCACGCCCAGCGCTTTCAGCCGGTGTGCGGTGATGCCCAGCGCTTCGGCAGCGTCAGACGCACGCTCTGCGGTCTTCCACAAAATGGACGCACAGCCTTCGGGAGAGATGACGGAATAGACCGAGAACTGCAGCATCAGCATCTGGTCGCAGACCCCAAGCGCCAATGCACCACCGGAGCCGCCTTCGCCAATGATGGTGCTGACGATGGGCACTTCCAGCTGCGCCATCTCGAAGATATTGCGGCCAATGGCTTCAGATTGGCCGCGCTCTTCAGCACCAATTCCAGGGTAGGCACCGGGGGTGTCGATGAAGGTGAACACCGGCAGGCCGAATTTTTCCGCCAGTTTCATCAGCCGCAACGCCTTGCGGTAACCCTCGGGCCGCGCCATGCCGAAGTTGCGCAGCGTGCGCTCTTTGGTGTCGCGACCTTTCTGGTGTCCCACCACCATGCAGGGCTGGCCGTTGAACCGCGCCAGGCCGCCGACGATGGACAAGTCGTCAGCGTAGTGGCGGTCGCCGTGCAGTTCCTGAAATTCGGTGAATGCCTGGTTGACGTAGTCCAGCGTGTAGGGCCGCTGCGGGTGGCGCGCACTATGCGTCACCTGCCAGGGTGTCAGGTTGGCGTAGATGTCGCGCGCCAGCTGCTGACTTTTTTGGCTCAGGCGGTCGATCTCGTCAGAGATGTCCACCGCCGACTCACTCTGCACGTAACGCAGGTCGTCGATCTTCGATTCAAGCTCGGCGATGGGCTGTTCAAATTCCAGAAAGTGTCGCTTGGACAAGTCAGTACTCCACGGGCAGCGGGTCTAAGCTGCGCCAAATATACCAAGTGGCCACCGATCTAAAAGGCGCCCAGCCGACACCCACTTCGCGGGCTTCGGCGCGTGTCACGGGCTCACCGCTGAAGTAGTTCAGGCCTATGCCTTTGATGAGCCCCAGGTCGTCCAGCGGCAGCACATCGGGCCGCATCAAGTGGAAGATGAGGAACATCTCTGCCGTCCAACGGCCGATGCCGCGTATGGCCACCAGCTCGTTGATGATGGCCTCATCGTCCATGCAACCCCAGTGGCCGACATGCACCTGGCCGCCGCTGAAATGCGTGGCCAGGTCGAGCAGATATTCCGCCTTGCGGCCCGACAGGCCCGCTGTGCGCAGCTGCTCGCTGGAATGCTGCAACAGCTGGCCCGGCCGCAATGCTGAAGTGCCACCTTGCAACATCAACACCAGGCGGTCCCAGACGCTTTGCGCAGCCTTCACCGAGATTTGCTGGCCAACGATGGAACGTGCCAGCGTGGTGAACGCGTCACCCCGGCTGGACAGGCGCGCCTGGCCAAACTGTGGGATCAGCTTTTTCATCACCCGGTCACGTTTGGCCAGATGCTTGCAAGCTTCCTCCCAATAACCGGGCGTGGCCAGAATGGCGGCAGTTGCCGGGAGGGCTGCCATTGCTGGTGCTGAGCTTGCCGCGGTTGCAGCAGCTGCAACAGCTGCGGTTGCAGCCGCTGCAACCGGCGTCACCCCAGCCAGTTTCTGAAGCACCGTGCTCAAGCGCGCACCCAGCTTGTGCCTTGCGGTGAATCTTTGAGCACGATGCCCTGTGCAGCCAACTCGTCACGGATGCGGTCGGCACCCGTGAAGTCGCGTGCCGCCTTGGCAGCGGTGCGGGCCTGGATGCGCGCTTCAATGTGCGCCACCGCAGTGCCGGCGGCTGCGGCTGGAGCACCAGTAACTGCACCACCGTTTTGCAGGTAGCTTTTCGGGTCGGTCTGCAAGATGCCCAGCACGCCACCCAAGCTGCGCAGCAGCGCCGCCGCTTCCACACGGCCGCGGTTGGCCTGGCCCGCCAAGTCGAACAGCACCGCCAGCGCGGCCGGCGTGTTGAAGTCGTCGTCCATCGCGGCTTTGAAGGCTGCCGCTTCAGGCACGGCCCAGTCGATGGCCACGGCATCCCCGGCTGATGGGCTGCCCGCCGCTTGCAGCGCGTTGTACAGGCGCCGCAGCGCAGTGCGCGCTTCGTCCAGCACCGTGTCGCTGAAGTTGAACGGGCTGCGGTAATGGGTGCGCAGCATGAAAAAGCGCACCGCCTCACCGTCGAACTTTTTCAGCACGTCAGCAATGGTGAAAAAGTTGCCCAGCGATTTCGACATCTTCTCGTTGTCGATGTTCAAGAAGCCGTTGTGCATCCACACGTTGACAAACGCGCGGCCGCTGGCGCCTTCACTCTGGGCGATTTCGTTTTCGTGGTGCGGGAACTGCAGGTCCATGCCACCGCCGTGAATATCAAAGGGCTCACCCAGCAGCGCACAGCTCATGGCCGAGCATTCAATGTGCCAGCCCGGGCGGCCGGGGCCGTAGATGCTGGGCCACTGTGCGTCGGCAGGTTCGCCGGGCTTGGCCGCTTTCCACAGCACGAAGTCCAGCGGGTCTTCTTTGTCGCCCAGCACGGCCACCCGTTCACCGGCACGCAGCTCGTCCAGGCTTTTGCCCGACAGCTTGCCGTAACCTTCAAAACGGCGCACGGCAAAGTTCACGTCACCACCGCGTTTTTCAGGGCCGGGTTTGTCTACACAGTCGTTGTCAACACTGTCTTTGTCACCACCGTCTTTGTCACCACCGTCTTTGTCACCACCGTTCGCACGGTAGGCCAGGCCGCGGTTTTCAAGTTGACCGATGATAGCGAGCATCTGCGGCACGTAGTCGGTGGCACGCGGCTCGTGCGTGGGCGTGGCCAGCCCGAGCGCGGCGAAGTCGCGGTGCATGGCGCCGATCATCTCGTCCGTCAGCTGCCGGATGCT
>JAYUPP010000054.1:0-5113 GCA_043760045.1 Betaproteobacteria bacterium | reverse complement strand
CATCAGGCCGTCCCAGAAATTGCGCCCGTTCAGGCTGCCACCTGCTGCGGCAATGGCCAGCGAACCCAGCACGCCCCAAGCCGCGCATTCGGTGGCCGTGGCCCAGCCAGCAACCAGCACCCAGACGATGAACAGGATGAGCAGCGCGCAAGGAATGAGGCTGGCTGAAAGCCGCAGCTTTTGCATCAACGAGGTGGGCGCATCGGGCGGCGGCACCTTGCTGGGGTTGCGCAGGCTCCACCAGCCGATGTAGACGGAAAACAGCGCCATCAACACAAAAGCGGGCAGGAAGCCGGCCAGGAACAAGCGGATCACCGACGCATCGGCGGCCACCGCGTAGACCACCATCGTGATAGACGGCGGGATCAAGATTCCGAGCCCACCCGCCGTGGCTAATGCACCGATGGCCAGGTTTTCGTCATAGCCGCGCCGCTTCAGTTCAGGCAGGGCTACCTTGGCAATGGTGGCGCAGGTGGCGGCCGACGAGCCCGACACCGAACCAAAGATGCCGCAGCCCAGTATGGTGGTGTGCATCAGCCGCCCCGGCACGCGGTTCAGCCACGGCGCCAGGCCGCTGAACATCTGTTCAGACAAACGTGTGCGAAACAGGATCTCGCCCATCCAGATGAAGAGCGGCAGCGCCGCCAGTTCCCAACTGGCGGTGGTTTCCCAAAACGCCGTGAACAGGTTTTTGCCGGGCGGTGTGGTGGTGAAGAAAAACTGCCCCACCCAGCCGACGATGGCCAGCGCCATCGCGATCCACACGCCACCCGTTAGCAGCAGCAACAAGATCAGCAGCAGCAGGCCGCCGATGGCGACGACGCTCATGAGGCAACGCCCACGCGGCGCCGCGCATGCTGACGGGCGCGATCAAAGGTCTTCAGAAAAATCCCCTCGCGCGTGGCGTTCTTCCACCAGCCGCACATAGGTGGGCTTGCCGCCGCGCAGCACCACCACCAGTTCGTCCACCACGGCCACCAGGAACAGCGCTGCGCCGGCGACAAAACTCAGCTGCGGTATCCACATCGGAATGGCCACCATGTTGTTGGCGATGTCGTTGAAGGTGTAGCTCTCCCAGGTGTAGCGCGCCGCCCACCAGGCCAGGTAGCCGATGGACAGCGCCGCCACCGCCAGCGACAGAATTTCGAAGCTGCGCCGCAGCGGCGGCGACAGGCGTTCCAGCAGCAACGTCACGCGCACAAAGTCGCCGTGTTTGAAGGCATGTGCCATGGCCAGAAAAGCCGCGGCCGCGCACAACCACGACACGACATCGTTGACCCAGCCGACGCGCCATTCCAGCAGCCGGCCCACCGACGCGCCGATCATCAGCACAAAGATGGCTGCCACCGTCAGCGCGGCCAGGCCAGCAGCGGCGGCATATAGACCGTCAAGTGCGCGGCGCATGGTGGGTGGTGTGATCTTGCGCGCGCCCTGGGGGCTTACTTGGTGAAGGCGTCCAGCATTTGTTTGCCTTCAGGGCCGGCCTTTTCCAGCCATTCCTTGACCATCGTGTCGCCCACCTTTTTCATGTCGCTCTTCAGCTGTGCGCTGGGCGGCAAGATCTGCATGCCACCGGCCTTCAGCTTGTCCAGTGATTCACCGTTGGTGCGCTTGCTGGCGGCAAGGCCGCGTGCTTCAGCGTCGGCGCCGGCTTTCAGCAGCGCGGCTTTGGTGGCTGCGTCCAGTGCATCGAAGGCGGCCTTGTTCACCAGCACCGCGTTTTTCGGCAGCCAGGCCTGGGTGTCGTACCAGTATTTCAAGTGTTCGTAGGTTTTGCTGTCCACCCCGGTGGAGCCGCTGGACATGTAGCTTTCAATCACGCCGGTGGCCAGCGCTTGCGACACTTCAGCGGCCTGCACGGTGACCGGCTGTGCACCCACCAGCTCAGCGATGCGCGCAGTGGCGGGGCTGTAGGCACGCCACTTCACGCCCTTCAAGTCGGCCGCGCTGTTCAACGGCTTCTTGGCATAAATGCCCTGCGGCGGCCAGGGCACGCTGAACAGCAGCAGCATGCCTTGTTCGGCCAGCTTTTTGTCCATCAGCGGGCGCTGGGCTTTGTAGAGCTTGACCGATTCGTCATAACTGTCGGCCAGGAATGGCAGGCCATCGGCGGCATAAATGGGCCATTCGTTCGCCAAGTTGGCCAGCAGCACTTCGCCAATTTGCGCCTGCCCGCCTTGCACCGCGCGTTTGATCTCTGGCGCCTTGAACAGCGACGCACCGGCATGCACAGTGATCTTCAGCTTGCCGCCGGTGGCCTTGTCCACATCGGCCGCAAACTCCATCAGATTGACGCTATGGAAGTTGGTGGGTGAATAGGCTGCGGGCAGGTCCCATTTGGTCTGGGCGTGTGCAGCGCCAGCCAGCGTAAAGGCCAGGGCCGCTGCGGCGGCAAATCGGGGGCTGAAAATGGACATGCGTTCTCCAGGCAGGTGTCAAAAACAAGCTGGCGAGCATAGGCTGTGCCATGGGCAGAGCGGCCCGGGGCTTCCACTAACTTTCGTGATGCGAGGCCACGCCGCAGCCCATGGAAAAACTTCTACCTGAACAGCCAGGGGCGTTGCGAGTGTTGCAAGTGCTGGGTGTGTTGATGCTGCAAACGCGCTTTCCGCGCCCGCTGGGTGACATCGGGCATGCCGAAACCTTCAGCATCCCCGTGCTGCGGCGGGTGGTGCCAGGCGACGCGCCTGAACGGGTGGTGCGTGGGCGCGACCCTGCAACCCTGCAGCCATTCATTGACACCGCACACCAGCTGGTGGCTGAAGGCTGCACCGCCATCAGCACCAGTTGCGGTTTTCTTGCGCTGTGGCAGCGTGAACTGCAGGCCGCGTTGCAACCGGTGCCGGTGTGGACATCCAGCCTGTTGCAACTGGCCGACCTGCCGGCGCGCCGCTGCGGCGTCATCACCATTGAAGCGGCCTCGTTGACGCCGGCGCACTTTGTGGCCGTGGGGGCCGACCCGCACACACCCGTAGAAGGAATTTCACCCGGTTCGGCCCTGCACCGCACGCTGATGCAGGACTTGCCCACGCTGGACGAGGTGGATGCAAGAGAACAGGTGCTGGCTGCCGGTGCGCGCTTGCTGGCCCGCCACCCGGGCGTGCACACCCTGGTGCTGGAGTGCACCAACTTGCCGCCCTATGCAGCCGCGCTGCAGCAGGCCACTGGCCTGCCGGTGCTGGACGTGGTGACGATGCTGTGTTCGCGGCTGGCCGCACCTGGGTTTGCCATGTTCCGGGGCGCGGCCCCCGAAACATGAAAGTCAGGGCTGTGTCACGCCAGCAAAATTCACCAGGTCAGCAAAGCTGAAGTCACCTGCCACCGCAGACGGCAGGCTGGGCGCAAAACCGGCCACGTTCATGAACGATCGAGCATCACGCTTGAGCATGCGCACAAAGGTTTCGGCCACGATGCGCCCGCCCACGGGCCCGAGCTGGTTGCCCGCATGCAACACAGCGGCTTCGCGCAGAACGTAGTACCACAGCGGTGTTTTGCTAAGCAGCAAGTTGGCAGCGGCTGTCAGCACCGCCACTTCGTTGGCCGGCAGGCCCTGGGTCAGTTGGGCCGGCGTCAGCGCCGGCACGCCAAACTGGGTGGCCATGCCCTGGCCGCTGGGCAGGCCCATCGCCGCGCCGCGGCGCAGGTTGCGCTTCGCCAGCACGGCCAGCAGGCCGGCGAAGCCCGGCAGGCTTTCCAGCGCCGGGGCCAGCACGGTGTCGATCTTGCGGGCCTTGTTGTTCACCGGCACCACCACGCCCGTGTCAAAAAAAGCGTTGAAGTCGATCACCCAGTTGGACCGCACCGGCAGGTTGGGTTTGCGTATGAAGTTGAACACGTCAACCATCGGCTGATTGATGAAGATGAAATTCAGCCAGTAGCGTTCGCGCACCTGGCTGTGTCCAAAACGATAGGCGGCCACGGCAAATTCCACCGGCATCGCAAACGTGCTGTTCACGGGGGCCACCACGCTGGCTTTCGCCGCGGCCACAGCCGCAGGGCCGCAGATGCGTTTTAAGTAGTCGTGCACCACCGCCCACTGGTAGTGCTGGGTGACGATGCGCTTGGCCTCGGCAAAAATGTCGCCCGTGGAGCCCGCCAGCAGCAGCGTGTCCACCACCTGGTTGTGAAAGCGCAGCATGGCATGGTGAAACTGCGAAACGATCAGGTTTTCGTCGTTGCGCGGGTCACCCATGATGGCCGTTAGCGACGGTGCTGCGGCATGGCCCGGGTTGTGCATGCGCGGCACGTCAAAGTCGGTTTGAATTTGCATGCCGCCTTGCCCGGCCGTTCCGCCGGGCCCGCCCAGCCCAGAGCCCAGGTTGCTGCCCAAGGCCATCTTGATGGCGCTGGCGTTGCCGCTGCTTGGGAACTGGTACAAAAACGGGTCGAGTGCGGGGCCGCGGGCATAAACCGAATCAAGGTCCAGCGCGGGTGAACGCATGTTGTGGATGGTGGTGGCGTCGGTGGCGGCCACCAGCGACGATGAAACGTCCATCGTGACGTCGTGGTCGATGAACTGGCCCACATAGGTAAAGCCGGCAGGAATGGTGGAGTCGCCAATCGGCGTTTCGCGCCCGCTGTCGCCCATCACGTCGCCCAGCTGGTCCAGCAGCGCCAGGTTTGCCACCGTGAAGGGCAACTTGCTTGCGGTGCGCACGGCGGCGCTGGACAGATAGCCAAATTTGTTGGCACAGGGTGACGCCAGCGCCGGGCCCGGAAACCACGCCAGGTTGGCCTTGGTGCCATGGAAGCGCTTGATGGGCGGCGCCAGTGCGGGCATGGATGCGCGCACTTCTTCGGGTAGCCTGGCCAGCGGCGCGGCGGCCACCGGGTTGGTGCCGTTCACGGCCTTCAGCAGCAGGTCCAGCGACAAGCGTGTCTTGATGCCCAGGGTGGTCAAGCGGCCGCGCAGGGTTGGCAAATCGATGGCCGCCAGGCGGGCGGCAGTGGCCTCGGTGGCACGCTGGGCTTTGGCCAGGCCGGCCTTCAAAGGTGCAGCTTTGCGGGGCGCTGCCGGTTCGGGCGCTGCATCTGCGCGGCTGCGGGTGGCAGCTGCTTTTTTAGTCACCATGGTCAATCTCCAGACAAGGGGTGTCGCAAGCCTAGATTCAGC
>JAYUPP010000053.1:0-14327 GCA_043760045.1 Betaproteobacteria bacterium | reverse complement strand
CGCCCGCAAAGCTACTACGACGACGCGCCCTGGCGCGGCCGCTGGGACATGGACGGCGGTGCCTTCATGAACCAGGCCAGCCACTATGTGGACATGGTGGACTGGCTGCTGGGCCCAGTGGACAGCGTGCACGCCTACACCGCCACGCTGGCGCGCGACATCGAGGCTGAAGACACCGGTGTCATGAGCCTGCGCCTGCGCAAGGGTGGCCTGGCTTCGATCAACGTGACGATGCTGACCTACGGCAAGAACCTGGAAGGCAGCATCACGATATTGGGTGAACGCGGCACCGTGCGGGTGGGTGGTGTCGCCGTCAACCGCATCGAACATTGGGAATTTGACCGCGCCCAGCCCGAAGACCAACAGGTGCTGGACGCCAACTACCAGCCGGCTTCGGTGTACGGCCCGGGCCACGCGCTGTATTACGACAACGTGATCAGCAGCTTGCGCGGCGAGGTGCGGGCCGGTGTGGACGGCTACGAAGGCCTGCGCAGCCTGGAAGTGGTGATCGCCGCTTACCGCAGCGCACGCGACGGCGTGCGTGTGGGCCTGCCGCTGGTGTTTTGACAATCGTGTTCTGAACATGCCCACCTTTGTGCACAGCAGCGCCATCGTGGACGCCGGCGCCGAGCTGGGCGACGGCACCAGCGTGTGGCACTTTGTGCATGTGTGCGCCGGCGCCCGCATCGGGCCGGGCTGTTCTTTGGGGCAGGGTGTGTATGTGGGCAACGATGTGCACATCGGCGCTAACGTCAAAATTCAGAACCACGTGTCGGTGTTTGACGCCGTGACGCTGGAAGACGATGTGTTCTGCGGCCCGAGCATGGTGTTCACCAACGTGCACAACCCGCGTTCGGCCGTGCCGCGCAAGGCCGAGTACCGGCGCACCTGGGTCAAACGCGGCGCCACGCTGGGAGCCAACTGCACCGTGGTGTGCGGCAGCACGGTGGGCGAATACGCCTTTGTGGGCGCCGGCGCGGTGGTCAGCCGCGACGTGCCGGCCTATGCGCTGGTGGTGGGTGTGCCGGCGCGGCGTATCGGCTGGATGAGCCGTCACGGCGCACGCCTGACGTTGCCGGCACAGGGTGTCGGCAACGCCGTCTGCCAAGCCACCGGTGAACACTACCGCCTGCAGGGCGATGTGCTGGAGCGGCTGTGAACACTGCAATGCCCTTCATCGACCTGAAAGCGCAATACGCGGCGCTGAAAACCAGCATCGACACGCGCATGCAGCGTGTGCTGGACCACGGGCAGTACATCATGGGCCCCGAGGTCGCCGAGCTTGAATCGGCCCTGGCCGCCTTCACCGGCGCCCCGCACTGCATCACGGTGGCCAGCGGCACCGAGGCGCTTTTGATTGCGCTGATGGCGCTGGGCGTGAAGCCCGGCGACGAAGTCATCACCACGCCTTTCACCTTTGCCGCCACGGCCGAGATGATTGTGCTGGCCGGCGCCACGCCGGTGTTTGTGGATGTCGAATCCGACACCTGCAACATCGACGTTAGCCAGGTGGCAGACGCCATCACGCCGCGCACCCGCGCGCTGATGCCGGTGGGTTTGTACGGCCAGGTGGCCGACATGGATGAATTGAACGCGCTGGCGCGGCAGCACGGGCTGGCGGTGATTGAAGACGCGGCACAAAGTTTTGGTGCGGTCTACCGCAGCCGGCGTTCTGGTGCGCTGTCCACCTTTGGCGCCACCAGCTTTTTCCCCAGCAAGCCGCTGGGCTGTTATGGCGACGGCGGTGCGCTGTTCACGAGCAATGCCGCGCTGGCGCAGGCGGCGCGCGAGATTCGTGTGCACGGCCAAAGCAGCCGCTACCAGCACACGCGGGTGGGTGTGGGCGGGCGCCTGGACACGCTGCAGGCTGCGGTGCTGCTGGCCAAACTGGAACGCTTTGACTGGGAGCTGCAGCGCCGCGCCGAGATGGGGGCACGTTACGACACGCTGCTGCGCGGGCTGCAAGGCGTCACGTTGGCAACGGTGCGGCCTGATCGCAATTCGGTTTATGCACAGTACACCGTGCTGGTGGACGAGCGCAGCGCCGTGCAGGCCGCGCTGCAGGCCGAGGGTGTGCCGACGGCGGTGCACTACCCGCGCCCCTTGCACCTGCAGCCGGCTTATCAAACCTATGCGCCGGCTGCGGGCTGCCCCGTCAGCGAGCAGCTTGCCGCGCGGGTCATGAGCCTGCCGATGAGTGCCGACCTGCAAGCTGCCGATCAAGACCATGTGGTGCAGGCCCTGTCGCGCGCTGTTCGCGCGCCGTTCGCAACCTGCACCCCGGGCACGGCTGCCGGCCGGGCTGCCACCGCGGCGAGTTGACCGCCATCCAGCCCATGGCCGAGTTTCGGCGGATCCTCACCAACACCGGCTGGAACCTGCTGGCCACGCTGCTGCCGCTGCTGGCCGCACTGCTGGCCATGCCCTGGCTGGCACAGCGGCTGGGCACTGAACGCTTCGGGCTGCTGGCGCTGGCCTGGGTGCTGATCGGCTACTTCGGGCTGTTTGAATTTGGCCTCGGCCGCGCGTTGACGCGTTTTGTGGCGGCGCGCGCGGGCCGGCCGGCAGCCGTAGAACTGCCCGGGCTGTGCTCCACGGCCGTGGCCCTGGCCGCGCTGGCAGGCGTTTTCGGTGGCGTGTTGGTGGCCACTGCGGCGGGCGCAAGTGGCGGCTGGATGGACCGAGTGCCGCCCTTGCTACAGGCTGAAGTGGCGCAAGGTTTGCTCGTCATCGCTCTCGGCATCCCGCCCACGGTGGGCACGGCGGCTTTTCGCGGCCTGCTGGAAGGCCTGCAGCGTTTCAAGCTGCTGACGGCCATTCGAGTGCCCTCCGGTGTGTTGTTATTCGCCGCGCCCTGCCTCAGCGCCGCATTCAGCCCACGGCTGGACTGGGCGCTGGCCAGCATCGTGGCCACGCGCTGGCTGGTGCTGCTGGTGCACGCCGTGCCGTGCCGCCAGGCCATCGCGCTGTCGTGGCAAGGCGTCAGCGGCAGATGGGTGGCCCCGCTCTTGCGCATGGGGGGCTGGATGACGGTCAGCAACATCGTCAGTCCCGTCATCGTGTACGCCGACCGCTTTGTCATCGGCGGGCTGCTTTCGGCGGTGGCGCTGGCGCACTATGCGGCGCCGTTCGAGATGGTGTCGCGTTTACTGGTGCTGCCGGTGGCGCTGGCGGGCGCCTTGTTTCCAGCGTTGGCGGCCGCGCAGTCTGTGGCGGGTGGTGTGGGCGGTGTGGGCGGTGCGGCGCACGCCAAAGCGGCATCCTTGCTGCGAAAAAAGGCCACGCAGCTGACGTTGGCTGTGGTGGTGCCGCTGGCCTTGTTGGGCGGCGTTTTTGCCACCCCGCTGCTGGTCGCCTGGATGGGCCCGGAGTTTGCCGAACATGGCAGTGCTGCCACGCGCATCCTGTTGCTGGGTTTTGTGTTCAACGCCATGGCGCACATACCCTTCGCCGCCATGCACGGCTACGGCCTGGCGCGCCAGACGGCTTTGTTGCACCTGCTGGAATTGCCGCTGTACCTGGCGGGCCTGGTCTGGCTGGTGAAAAACCACGGCATCGAAGGCGCGGCGGCGGCCTGGGCCGCACGTGCGGCGTTTGACCTGCTGGCCTTGCTGCTGCTGCTGGCGCGCGCTGAGCGCGAGATGGCGCGCGCCGCACAACAGCGCGGGGTGCCGCCCGTGGCCAGCGCCGCGCGGCCGCAGGGTTTGTGATGGCGGCAGCGGCCTACACCGGCAAACACGAGCGTTACTTTGATCACGTCCGGCGTGAGATCGAACCCCTGCTGCCGCCCCATGCCGGGCAGGTGCTTGAAGTGGGCTGCGGCACCGGCGCCACGCTGCAGTGGCTGCAAGCCAGCGGGCGCTGCAGCCGCACCACCGGCATCGAGCGTTACGAAACTGCGGCCGAACAGGCGCGTGCGCGGGTGGACGAGCTGCATGTGGGCGACGCTGAACAACTGGTGGCACAGGCCTTCATGCCGGCCCGCTTCGACCTGCTGCTGTGCCTGGACGTGCTGGAACATCTGGTTGACCCGTGGGCCTTTGTGCAGCAAGCGCAGCAGCTGCTGAAGCCCGGCGGGCTGATGATTGCCAGCATTCCCAATGTGCGCCATGCGCGCGTGGTGTTGCCGCTCTTGCTGCAGGGCCGCTGGCAGTATGAAGACGCGGGCCAGCTGGACCGCACGCACCTGCGCTTTTTCACCCGCAGCACCGCGCTGCAGCTGATGCAGACCCGTGGCCTGCAACTGCAGCACTGGCAGCGCCGCATGCCGCCGGCAGCTTCACGCAGCGGCATCGTGAACACGCTCAGCTTCGGCGTGTTCAAGGACTTCCTGGCCATGAGCTACCTGATCGCATCGCGGCGGGTGGGCTGAAACCATGCGGGCCCATGCTGCACACACCGCGCCCGCCGCATCGAGCGCGGCACCCACGGTCAGCGTCATCATTCCCAGTTTCAACCACCGTGCCTACCTGCAGGAATGTGTAGACAGTGCGCTGCTGCAAGTGCCGGCGCCGCTGCAGGTGATCGTGGTCGATGACGGGTCCAGCGACGGTTCACTGCCGCTGCTGCAAAGTTATGGCTCGCGCATCACGCTGCTGCAGCAAACACGGGCGCGCCAGGCGCGGGCGCGCAACGCCGCGCTGGCGGTGGCGCAAGGGGACCTGGTGGCCATGCTCGATTCCGACGACCGCTACCGGCCCGGGCGTCTGGCCGCTGCCGTGGCCGCTTTCCAGGCCGACGAACAGGCCTGCGTGGTCTGGTCCAACTACCGCAGCATCGATGCGGCCGGCGGCCTCATCTGCAGCCACCGCCATGCCAGCGCGGGCGCTGACTTTCGGCGTACCTTGATTGCCGGCAACCCGATCTGCAACGCCACCGTCACGGTGCGGCGCCGGGCGCTGCTGGCCATCGGCGGTTTTGATGAACGTTTTCCGCGCGCCTGTGATGGCGCGGCCTGCTATCAGCTGGCGGCACGTGGGCTCCGCTTTGTGCATCTTGCAGGTGAATGGGTGGACTACCGGCGCCACGGCAGCAACGACGGCCGCGCCTTTGCTGCGATGGCGCACGACCGCGACGGCGCGCTGCTGGCCGCCGCGCAGGCCTATCTGGCCCACGGGGTGCTGAGCACAGCGCAGGAATGGGCTTGGTTGCGCCAGGTGCTGCTGCGGCAGTTTGCTTTTGGCGCCGCGGCGTGGGTGCAGCGCCAGCTCGGCACGGGCCCGCTGTCACGCGCGCGCGCAGCGGCGTTGCAGTCGCTGGGCAGCAGCGCCGGGCTGCGGTTTTTTGCCGGGCTCAAATCGGCCAAGGACATGTTGTGGGTGAAAGTTTGAAACCGGTCAGCAGGGTCTTCACAAAAAACGACGGCGTGCCGATGAAAGTGCTGCTCGTGGGTGCCGGCAATTCCATCCACCTGCAACGCTGGGCGAACGCGCTGGTGCAAGCGGGTTTGCAGGTGGCCTGTGCCACCGTGCACCGGCCCCTGCCGCAGGGCTGGGACGGGCGCGTGGCGCTGCATCTGCTGAAACCGCATGGCGGGGCCGGTTACGCACTGGCGGGGCCGGCGCTGCGCCGACTCATTTACGGCGGCGGTTTTGATCTGGTGCACGCGCATTACGCCACCGGCTACGGGCTGCTCGCCACGCTGGCCGGGGCACGGCCGCGCCTGGTGTCGGTGTGGGGCAGTGATGTGGACGAGTTCCCCGACATTTCACCCGTGCACCGCTGGCTGTTGCGGCGCATCTTGCAGCAAGCAAACGCGCTCGCCGCCACCAGCCAGGCGCTGGTGCGGCGCGTGCAGCAATTGCTGCTGCGGCCGCCACCGATTTTTGTCACGCCTTTTGGTGTGGACACGGCTGCCTTTGCGCCCGTCAGCGGCGACGGCTTGCAGGTAACCGGCAGCGTGCATGCCCTGTTCATCGGCACCAGCAAAGGCTTGGCCACCGTCTACGGCATCGACATCTTGTTGCGCGCTTTTGCGCTGCTGCCCGAGCATGCGCCCGATGGCCGGCCACTTCGTCTGCGCTTGCTGGGCACAGGTCCGCAGGCGGCCGACTATCAGGCCTTGAGCGCCACGCTCGGCCTGCAGCACCGGGTTGAGTTCGCCGGCAACATTGCCCACGCGCTGATGCCCGCCGCGCTGCAGCAGCTGGACATCTATGTCGCCCCCAGCCGGCAAGAGAGTTTTGGTGTTTCGGTGCTGGAAGCTTCGGCCTGCGCCAAAGCGGTGGTGGCCAGCCGCGTGGGGGGCTTGCCCGAGGTGGTGCAGCACGGCGTGACAGGGCTCCTGGTGCCACCCGGCGACGTGCCGGCGCTGGCCGCGGCGCTGCTGCAACTGGTGCAAGACGCACCGCTGCGAGCAGCCCTGGGTGCCGCCGGGCGGCGCATGGTGCAGGAACGCTACGGCTGGGAAGCCTGCGTCAGCACGATGGTGGCGGTTTACCGGCAACTGCTGGCGGCACCTGCAGCACCCGCAGCACCCGCAGCCGGCGCCGGTGCCGCAGCCAGCACCCGCCGATGAACATCCTCTACATCAATCATTACGCCGGCAGCCCGGCACTCGGCATGGAATTCAGGCCTTACCACCTGGCGCAGGAATGGGTGCGCAGCGGTCATGCGGTGCAGATGTTGGCGGCCGACTTTTCGCATGTGCGCCACCAGCAGCCCAAGGCCGGCGATGAGCAGATCAGTGGCATCCATTACCGCTGGTACGCAACGCCCAGCTACCGTGGCAACGGTGTCGCACGCCTCTGCAACATCGCGGCTTTCCTGCACGCGGTGTGGGCCGACACACCGCGCCTGCTGCGCGAATTCAAGCCCGATGTGGTGATTGCTTCGAGCACCTACCCGATGGACTTCTGGGTGGCACGTCGCATCGCGCGCCATGCCGGCGCCAAGCTGGTTTTTGAAGTGCATGACCTGTGGCCGCTGAGCCCGATCGAGCTGTC
The DNA here is from genome assembly GCA_043760045.1 of Betaproteobacteria bacterium. Lineage (GTDB taxonomy): Bacteria > Pseudomonadota > Gammaproteobacteria > Burkholderiales > Burkholderiaceae_C > Rubrivivax. The sequence continues at coordinate 7,383 of JAYUPP010000053.1, read as the reverse complement.
GGGCATGTCGCCCCGTCACCCCTTTGCGTTGTGGTGTGCCTGGGCCGAGCGCAGCGCTTACAGGGGCGCTGATCGGGTGGTCAGCATGCTGCCCAAAGTGCATGCCCACATGGCCGAACGTGGTCTGGACCTGAAGCGCCTGCACATCGTGCCCAACGGCATTGCTGATGAAGCAGGGCTGCCCGCAACCGGGCCGTTGAGCGCCGACCTGCAAGCGGCGCTGGCGCGAGCGCGCAGCGGTGGCCGCTGCGTGGTGGGTTATGCCGGCAGCATGGGGCTGCCGAACGCGCTGGACACGCTGCTGGATGCGGCGCAATTGCTGCAAAACGATGGCACCGAAACCGGCAGCAGCCCCTTCAGCTTCGTGCTGGTGGGCGGTGGCCACGAACAGGCAAGGCTGGCGCAGCGTGTGGTGCAGGAAGGCCTGCAGCAGGTGCAGTTTCTGCCGCCGATCGCCAAAGCGCACATCCCCGCCTTTTTGGCCGCGGTGGACATCGCCTACATCGGCTGGCAGCGGGTGCCCATCTACCGCTTCGGCATCGCACCCAACAAGCTGATGGACTACATGCTGGCGGCGCGCCCGGTGTTGCACGCTGTGGCAGCCGGCAACGACCCCGTGGCCGAAGCGGGCGCTGGCATCACCGTGGCACCCGAGTCGGCCGCAGCGGTGGTGGCCGGCCTGCAAAAACTGGCCGCATTGCCGCTGCAAGAACGCCAGGCGATGGGCGAACGCGGGCGCCAATTTGTGTTGCAGCACCACACCTACAAAGTGCTGGCGCAGCGCTTTTTGCAGGCACTGGCATGAACAACAACAAAACCGACGATGGGGCTTGCGGCAGCGCTGCTGAAGCTGCCGCAGTGGTTGATCGTTATGCGCGCCGCAACCACGCGGCTTTAAGCGACCGTTACAGCCTGCTGCAGCCCGACGTGTGGCAGTCGGTGCAGGAACGCCAGCGTGCGCTGCTGCAGCTGTTGCGCCGCCAGGGTGTGCACGATGTTGCGGCGCTGCGGCTGCTGGAAGTGGGTTGCGGCAGCGGTGGCAACCTGCTGGAACTGCTGCGCATGGGTTTTGCGCCAGAAAACCTGCACGGCCTGGAACTGCTGCCCGAGCGCTTTGCGCAGGCGCGCCAGCGGCTGCCGGCGGCGCTGCCGCTGATGCTGGGTGATGCGCGTCGTGCAGCAGTGCCCGACGCCAGCATCGACCTGTTGCTGCAGTCCACGGTATTTTCTTCGCTGCTGGACGACGCTTTCCAGCAGCAACTGGCGCAGGCCATGTGGCGCTGGTTGAAGCCCGGCGGCGCCGTCATCTGGTACGACTTCACCGTCAACAACCCGCGCAACGCAGACGTGCGCGGCGTGCCGCTGGCACGGGTGCAAGCGCTGTTTCCACAGGGCCGCTTGCAGCACCGGCGCGTGACACTGGCGCCGCCGCTGGCGCGTGCGGTGTGCGCCGTGCACCCGGCGCTGTACCGGGTGTTCAACCTGTTGCCGCTGCTGCGCACGCATGTGCTGGTGTGGGTGGCCAAGCCGGTTGAAACGGCTGCGCAGGGTGTGCCTGGCCGCGTTCGATAATCGCCCATGGCCCACCACACACCAACAGACGGCCCGCCGTTTTTGCCGTTTGCCCTGCCCGACATCGGTGAAGAAGAAATTGCCGAAGTGGTGGACACGCTGCGCAGCGGCTGGGTCACCACCGGCCCCAAAGCGCGGCGCTTCGAACAAGACTTTGCCGCCTGGCTGGGTGACGCCGAGGGCCTGCACTGTATGGCTGTCAATTCGGCCACCGCCGGCTTGCACCTGGCGCTGGAAGCGCTGGGCATCGGGCCGGGCGACGAAGTCATCACCACCACGCACACTTTCACCGCCACCGCAGAAGTGGTGCGTTATCTGGGTGCCGACGTGCGGCTGGTGGACATTCATCCGGCCACGCTGAACATAGCCCCGGCGCTGATCGAGGCCGCCATCACGCCGCGCACCAAGGCCATCGTGCCGGTGCACTACGCCGGCCTGGCGGCCGACATGCACGTCATTCTGGACATCGCACGCCGCCACGGCCTGAAGGTGGTGGAAGACGCCGCGCATGCACTGCCCACCACCTGCGGTGGCCAGCGGGTGGGCACGCTGGGCAGCGCCGCCACCGTGTTCAGCTTCTACGCCAACAAGACCATCACCACCGGCGAAGGCGGCATGCTGGTGACGCGCGATGCCCAGCTGGCCGCACGCGCCAAGGTGATGCGGCTGCATGGCATCAGCCGCGATGCTTTTGACCGCTTCACAGCGAAGGTGCCGAGCTGGGCTTACGAGGTGGTGGCACCGGGCTACAAGTACAACTTGACTGACATCGCTGCCGCGCTCGGCATCCACCAGCTGCGGCGCGCACATGCGTTTCACAGCCAACGCTCAGCGCTGGCAGCGCTTTACGACGAAGCGCTGGCGGGGCTGCCGCTGCTGTTGCCGCCGCACGCCGCGCCGGGCGAACAACACGCCTGGCACCTGTATGTGGTGCGCCTGACCCCGGCCGCCCGCTGCAACCGCGACCAGCTGGTGCAGCATCTGTTTGAAGCCGGCATCGGCTGCAGCGTGCACTACATCCCGCTGCACCTGCACCCCTATTGGCGCGACCGTTACGGGCTGCAGCCGGCGCAGTTTCCGCACAGCCAGCACGCCTTCGAGAACCTGTTGAGCCTGCCGCTTTACACGCGCATGCAGGCCGGTGATGTGCAGCGTGTGAGCCAGGCCGTGCGTGCGGCGCTGGGTGACTGAAGCACTGGCGTGGCCAAGCGCCTGTTTGACCTGGCCGGGGCTGCACTGGCGCTGTTGCTGCTGGCGCCGCTGCTGCTGGCGCTGGCCCTGTGGGTGAAACTCGATTCGCCCGGGCCGGCGCTTTACCGGCAGCAGCGTGTGGGCCGCCACGGCGTGCTTTTTCACATCCACAAATTCCGCACCATGCAGCACGGCGCAGCGGGGTTGCCACTGACGGTGGGTGCAGACGCGCGCATCACCCGCGCCGGGGCCTGGCTGCGGCGCACGCGGCTGGACGAGCTGCCGCAGTTCCTGAATGTGCTGGCCGGCCACATGAGTCTGGTGGGCCCACGCCCCGAAGTGCCGCGTTATGTGGCGCACTACCCCAGCGCCCTGCGTGCGCAGGCGCTGGCGGTGCGCCCCGGCATGACCGACCCGGCAACGCTCACCTACATCGACGAAGCAGCCTGGCTGGCGGCCGCCGCCGACCCCGAGCGGGCCTACATCGAGCACATCCTGCCGGCCAAGGTGGCGCAGGCGGCAGCGTATGCGCAGCGGGCCACGCTGGCCAGCGACGTGGCGGTGTTGGGGCGCACCGCACGCGCTTTGTTTGTGCGCTGGCTGGCGCGCTGAACCGAGTGTGTGGTCAGGTCTTGCTGTGGGTGAGTGGGTGGCTGGGTGGCTGGGTGGCTGGGTGGGTGCAGCAGGGCGCTGCAGAGCGCTGCAGCGCGTCGGGTGTCGAGTGTCTGATTTGTACAATTTCAAAATTTGACTTTGAAACAGCCGGATTCGGCAGCCATCGACTGCAGTCGCGTTGGCGGCATCTGTACAATTTCAAAATATGAACTTGAAACAGCCGGCCAACGCCGATCTGCCCTCCATCGTGGCCCGCAGCGGCAGCGCCACGCTGCTGCAGATGGCGCAGGGTTTCCCGGTCTTGGCCATCACGGGCCCGCGCCAGTCGGGCAAGTCCACGCTGGCGCGCAGCGCTTTCCCCACACTGCCCCACGTCAACCTGGAAGACCCCGACACCCGCGCGCTGGCGCTGGCCGACCCCAGGCGTTTCCTGTCCCGCTTTGGCGGCGGCGCGATTCTGGATGAAGTGCAGCGTGCACCGGCCCTGCTGTCTTTTCTGTTGGGCGTGGTGGACGCTTCACCGCAGATGGGCCGTTTTGTGCTGACCGGTTCGCAGCAATTTGGCCTGATGGACCGCATCAGCCAGTCTTTGGCGGGCCGCGTGGGCATGCTCACGCTGCTGCCGCTGGCGCACAGCGAGCTGCTGGCGGCGGCACCTGCGTCAGCCGGCATGTCTATAACTTCCCGTACAACTTCAACCACCCCTGCGGCGCGGTTGCAGCTGGAGCAGCGCTTATGGCGCGGCGGCTACCCGGCGCTGCATGCACAGCACCGCCGGCCCGAGCCCGCACACTGGTTTGCGGGCTACGTGTCCACGTACATCGAGCGTGATGTGCGCCAGCTGCTGAACATCTCCAACCTGCTGACCTTCCAGCGTTTTTTGCTGATGTGCGCGGCACGCAGCGCGCAGCTGCTGAACCTGAACAGCCTGGCGTCGGACTGCGGCATCAGCCAGCCCACGGCGCGCCAGTGGTTGACGGTGCTGCAGGCCAGCCACATCGTCACGCTGGTGCCGCCTTACTTTCGGAATTTCGGCAAGCGCCTGGTGAAAACGCCCAAGCTCTATTTCCTGGACACCGGCTTGTTGTGCCATTTGCTGCGCATTGCCAGCGCTGAAGACCTGCAGGTGCACGCCGCGCGCGGCGCGGTGTTTGAAACCTGGGTGGTGGCTGAAACGCTGAAACACCGCCACAACCGGGGACTGTCACCCGACCTCTACTTTTGGCGCGACAGCCACGGCCTGGAAATGGACCTGGTGTTTGAGCACGGCGGCCGCCTGCACGGCGTGGAGTGCAAGTCGGGCCTCACCTACAGCAGCGACTGGCTGCAGGCGGCGCGCCGTTGGCGTGCGCTGGTGGGGGCCGAAGCAGCCGACCCCTTGCTGGTGTATGGCGGCAATGCCAGCTTTGCGCAGGCCGACCACGCGGTGCTGAGCTGGCGCGACGTGGGCGTGGCGGCAGCCTGGGGTGCTGCCAGGGGTGCGGCTTGGGGCGCAGCGTGAGCGCGGCCCCTGGCCTGAGCAGCTGGCACCGTCTGGACCACTTGCTGGCGCGCCTGCGCCCGCACCGCGAGCCACTGAGTCTGGCCCTGGATGCCGTGGTCGTTGCCGCGTGCTGGAACATCACCTACCTGTTCCGCCTGGGCTTCGAGCGTTGGCTCAGCGCACGGCCGGCTTACGACCTGATAGTGATGGCGGGTGTGGTGGCGCTGTACCTGTTGGCTTTTGTGGCCTTCAAGGTGCCACAAAGCATGTGGCGTTTTTCAGGTTTTGGTGAAGTCAAACGGCTGACCTGGGCCTGCGCGCTGGCCGGGCTTGTCGCTGCAGCGGTGGTCACCGGCCTGGGCCTGGGCAAAGTGCCGCGCGCCGTGCTGGCGCTGCACCCGGTGGTGGCGTTGATGGGCGTGTGCCTGGTGCGCATCGCCTACCGCATGCTCTATGAACACGCGCGTTCGCGCATCAGCGGCGGCGCGGGCGAGATACGGCGTGCCATCGTGCTGGGTGCCGGCGAAGCGGCGCGCCTGCTGCTGGCCGGCATACACGAACAGGGCTGGGTGGTGCTGGGCTTGCTGGACGATGACGCGGCCAAACACGGCGCGCGCATCAGCGGCGTGCCGGTGCTGGGCGCCTTGCAGGCGGTGGCTGACAAGTCGGTGCTGGGCGCGGCCACCCACATCGTGGTGGCCTTGCCGGGCGCCAGCGCCGCGCAGCGCCGGCGCGCGCTGGACCTGGCCGCCGGCACCGGCCTGCCGGTGGTGACGGTGCCCACGGTGGACGAGCTGCGCACCGGCAAGAGCCGCATCGAGCGGCTGCGCGACATCGAGCCCGTTGACCTGCTGGGCCGCGAACCGGTGCAGCTGGACGAGGCCGGCATCGCTGAAACGCTGGCCGGCAAGACCGTGCTCATCACCGGCGCCGGCGGCAGCATCGGCAGTGAACTGTGCAGGCAAGTGGCGCGTTATGCGCCGGCGCGGCTGGTGCTGCTGGAATTGAGCGAATTCAATCTGTACACCATCGAACAAGAGCTGACCGAGGTCTTTCCAGAGCTGCCTCTGGTGCGCCTGATAGCCGATGTGAAAGACCTGCCGCACCTGCGCGCGGTGTTTGCCCGCTGGCGGCCGCAGGTGGTGTTTCACGCCGCAGCCTACAAGCACGTGCCGCTGATGGAAGAGCACAACGCCTGGGCCGCGCTGCGCAACAACACGCTGGGCACACACCACGCCGCGCTGGCCGCAGCCGAGGTGCGGGCCGAACGTTTTGTGCTGATCAGCACCGACAAGGCCGTCAACCCCAGCAGCGTGATGGGCGCCACCAAACGCGCCGCCGAACTGGTGGCGGCGGCCATGGCTGCCGAACACACCGCCACCTGCTTCATGGCCGTGCGCTTCGGCAATGTGCTGGGCAGCAGCGGCAGCGTGATTCCGAAGTTCAAGGAACAGATTGCCAAAGGCGGCCCGGTCACCGTCACACACCCCGAGATCATTCGCTACTTCATGACCATCCCGGAAGCGTCGCGGCTGGTGTTGCAGGCGGCAGCCATCGGGCAGAGTGGGCAGGTGCTGGTGCTGGACATGGGCGAGCCCGTGAAGATCGTGGACCTGGCGCACCAACTCATTCGCTTGTCGGGCTGCGCGCCACTCGACATCGAGATCGTATTTTCCGGTTTGAGGCCCGGGGAAAAGCTTTACGAAGAATTGCTGGCGCAATCCGATGCCACGGTGCCCACTGCCATTTCTCAGCTGCGTGTGGCCCACCTGCCCGTGCAAGCCGGCCTGCTGCGGCACTTGCTGGAACTGGCCGCCCGCGGGCCCGAAGCAGTGCAAAGCCCTGATGCCTGCGAGGAAGACGTGCGCGCCGCGTTGATGCGGGCGGTGCCCGAGTATCGGGTGCGCCCCGGGTTGGCTTGAAGACGCTGACCCGACGCGTGCCCGGTCCGGTCAAGGAAAGAACTGCCAGATGGAAGTGCCAGCGCTGCCGTAGGGCGGTCCTCCCAGCAGAACCAAAGATCCGTTGAAGGCAGCCAGTGAACTGGCATGTCGTTTTGGCATTTGTGGCGGCACAGGCAGCGCTTCGAAATGCACACAGTCGCTGGCAATGAAGAAGTCGTTCGATAGCTGTTCCTGGGTACCCACCGAACCGTCGGAGACATAACAACCCTGGTCCGTGGCGAGCAGTGAAAAGTGTGTGCGCGGCGTGAAGCCCAGACTCGGCGCACGTTGCCGCCAGTGCACGCCGTCAGCCGACGACCAGATGTCCTCAAGCTCGACAGACGTCTCGGTGTACCGCTGGTTGGGTGGTGCCACTTTCATGCCGCCGCCGATGACGTAGATCTCGCCGCCCCAGACGGCTGACCCGTGCACCAGCGCGCGCCCGGCCCATGGCGTCTGGGCCAGCACCGGCACCCAGATTTTTCCGTCGCGGCTTTTCCACACCCCCGTGGCGGCACGGGCCTCGCAGTCAGGGCGGTTGTGGCACCAGTCTTCGGGCGCCCAGTCCTGACCTGCATA
>JAYUPP010000052.1:0-14335 GCA_043760045.1 Betaproteobacteria bacterium | reverse complement strand
GTCATTCGGTGGATTGTAAAAAGGCATGCCAGCTCCAACTTCAGCTCCAACTTCAGCGCCTTCACCCAACCCGGCAACGAACCTGGCACCACCCGTCCGCGTGGCACTGGTCACCGGCGCCGGGCAGCGCATCGGGCGCGAGATTGCCCTGCATCTGGTGGCGCAGGGGTGGCGCGTGGCGGTGCACTACCGGCATTCGGCCGCCGCTGCGGCACAAACCGTGGCCGCAGCGCACACGCTGGCCGGCTCGCGCACGGCAGCGCAGGCTTTTGCAGCCGACTTGTCAGACGAAGCCGCTTGCAGCGAACTGCCGCACACCGTGCACCGCGCGATGGGCCGGCTGGACGCGGTGGTGAACAACGCTTCGCTGTTTGAACACGACGATGTGGCCAGCTTCAGCTATGCCGCAATGGACCGCCACTGGCGCGCCAACACCGCGCCGGCCATCGTGTTGGCGCGTGCGCTGCACACGCTACAACCTGCAAAAGCCGAAGCAGGCTTGCCGGCAGTGGTTGTCAACCTGCTCGACCAGAAACTCTTCAACCCCAACCCCGACCACCTGTCTTACACCCTGAGCAAAGCTGCGCTGCAGGCGGCCACCACGCTGCTGGCGCAGGCGCTGGCGCCGCGTGTGCGTGTGTGCGGTGTGGCGCCCGGGGTGACAAGCTTGTCGGGTGACATGAACGCGGCTGAATTTGCAGCCTCGCACCGCATGACACCGCTGCACCGCAGTTCCACGCCGCAAGACGTGGCGCGCGCGGTGCACTTCCTGCTGGAGTCACCCGCCATCACCGGCACCACGCTGCTGGTGGACGGTGGCCAGCACCTGCAAGCGCAAGCGCGCGACGTGAAGTTCCTGGCGCGCCAGGATTCGACCCTACCGAAAGCCTCTTGATGCACCTGAATTCCCCCTGCCTGGCCGACTGCAGGCGCCTCTTCCTGCGCAACTACACGGTGCATGCACACATCGGTGTGCACGACTTCGAAAAGGGCCAGACGCAGCGCCTGCTGATCAACGTGGAGCTCTTTGTGCCGCTGGCCCGCTGCACCCCCCAAGCCGACGAACTGGCCGAAGTGGTGGACTACGACTTCATCCGCCACACCGTGCGCGAACGCATCGCGCGCGGCCACATCGGGCTGCAGGAAACGCTGGTGGACGAGCTGCTGGCGCTGATGCTGCAGCACCCGCACGTGCGCGCGGCCCGCATCTCGACCGAAAAAACCGATGTCTACCCCGACTGTGATGCGGTGGGTGTCGAGGTGTTTGCCATCAAGAAAGAAGCGCCATGAACGCTGCCGTTACTGCCGCCCAACTACAGGCCCGGAACGACCCCAGGAAGGCCGCTTTCGAGGCCAACAAACTGAGCAAAAGGCTGCACCGCGAAGTGGGCCGCGCCGTTGCCGACTTCAACATGATCGAGGCCGGCGACAAGGTGATGGTCTGCGTGTCGGGCGGCAAAGACAGCTATGCGCTGCTGGACATCCTGATCAGCCTGAAAAAGCGTGCGCCGGTTGACTTCGACATCGTGGCCGTGAACCTGGACCAGAAACAGCCCGGTTTCCCGGAACACGTGTTGCCCAACTATCTGCGCGCCGCCGGGGTGCCTTTCCACATCGAAGAGCAAGACACTTACGCCATCGTCAAGAAACTCATACCCGAAGGTCAGACGCTGTGCAGCCTGTGTTCCCGGCTGCGGCGGGGCATCCTGTACCGCGTGGCCGGCGAGCTGGGCGCGACGAAAATCGCGCTCGGCCACCACCGCGACGACATGGTGGTGACGCTGTTGATGAACATGTTTTTTGGCAGCCGATTGAAGGGCATGCCGCCCAAGCTGGTCAGCGACGACGGCAAAAACATCGTCATCCGGCCGCTGGCCTATGTGGCCGAAGACGACCTGCAACGCTGGGCCGAACACCGGCAGTTTCCGATCATCCCGTGCACCCTGTGCGGCAGCCAGAGCAACCTGCAGCGGGTGCAGATCAAGGCCATGATCCGCGACTGGGAGCGCCAGTACCCGGGCCGCATCGACAACATGCTCACGGCCATGGGCAAGGTGGTGCCCTCGCACCTGATGGACACCAAGCTGTTCCCGTTTGCAAGCCTGCAAACCACCGGCGTAGCCAGCGCCGACGGCGATATCGCCTTTGACGAAGCGCCTTGCGCGCCGCCGGCTGCGCCCTCGGTGGCCCACAGCACAGAAGCGGGCGGCGCTGCGGGTGTACAAGCAGTGCGGTGGCACGCCTTGAAAAAAGGCCGCAGCCCGCGACCCGCCACGCTGGAGGAATGACGATGTCCCATCAATGCACCCAAGGCTCCATGCTGGCGTCCAGCAGCCGCCGCAGCGCCTTGCGCGCGGGTGTACTGGCCTGCACCGCTGTCGCTGCCGCTGTTTTGGCCGGCTGCGCCGCCATGCGCAACATCAGCATGGATGTTTCAAGCTACGGCGAATGGCCGGCCGACCGCAAACCCGGCAGCTACGCTTTTGAGCGGCTGCCCTCGCAACAAGCGCGCGCGGCTGAAACAGCGCTGCTGGAAGACAGCGCCCGCCCGGCGCTGACCAAAGCCGGTTTTGTGCCCGTGGCCGACGGCCAGCAGCCCGATGTGCTGGTGCAGGTGGGCCACCGCGCAGGCCGCGCCAGCGGGCCGCTGTGGGACGACCCGCTGTGGTGGCGGGGCGGCTTTGGCAGCTTCCGCTACGGGCCCTGGGGTGGCCCGCGCTGGGGGCTGGCGTTCAGGCAAGACTTTGGCAGGTATGAACACCAGGTGGCACTGCTGCTGCGCGACCGCAGCAGCGGCAAACCGATGTTCGAGGCGCGCGCGGTGCACGAAACATCCACCGAGCTGACGAGCAAAGGCACCCTGGCGCTGATGTTCGAAGGCGCGCTGATGGACTTTCCGAAGCTGGGCATGAACCCACGCACCGTGGTGCTGCCTTTGCCCTGAGCGCCGGCGGCGCTGCCCTCGAACTGAGTGTCGGCGGCGCTTCCGTTGGACTGAGCGCCGGCGGCGCTGCCCTCGGACTGAGCGCCGGCGGCGCTTCCGTTGGACTGAGCGCCGGCGGCGCTGTCGCTACTGCTGCTGCGCCGAACCCGAGAGCGCAGCGCCCGTGGCCGGGTTGTCCACCAGCCAGCGCAGGTCTTCTTCCCAGCCCTTGAAGGTGTTGCGCGCGCGCTGGCGCTGCGCTGGTGTGGTGCTGTTGTGCAGCTGGGCCATCAGGCCGCAGTTGAATTCGGTCAGCCGGCGCTGATAGTCGCGATAGACCGGTTCGGGTGACTCTTCGGTGCGCTTGGCCAGGGCCCGCAGCGCTGCGGCGCGTTCTTCGCGGCCGGGCTTGTCGGCCACCAGCTGGCGCAGCGTCTGCAGCGTGTCGCGCTGGCGGCGCTGGCGCTCTTGCAGCCACAGCTCGGGGTTGAAGGGCGAGGCTGCCAGGCCGACGCTGAGCAAGCGTTTTTGCGCGTCGTTCAAGTCGCCATAAATGCTCTCGGCGCGTTCCAGCGTGCGTTTCAGCGCGGCCGCCTGGCGCGCTTGCGACTGGGGCTGCAGATAGTCGTCACGCATGCTGTCGTTGTTCTTCGCGTAACGCTGCTCCAGTTGTTTGAACTGCGCTGCGCCCAGGCCGGGCACCACCTCGGCAAAGTCGTCAGCAGCGCGGCGCAGCGCCGGCTCCATCAACTGCATGCCGCGTCTTTGCCAGCGGCAGGCGGCTTCAGCCGTCAAGGGCTCAAGCACCTGCACCTGGGCTTGGGAAAGCAGCGCAGCGTAGGCCGGCAATTGGCTGCTGCGGTGCCAGTCAAACCAGCGGTCGAGCGACTGGCGCACACGGGGCGACTGCTCGTGGCTGAAGTCCACATAACCGTCCAGCCACCACCAAGCCACCTGCGGGCCGTTGGAATAACCCAGACGAAGGGCACTGCAACCACCCATTCCCAACGTCAGCAGCACCAGCAGGCCACCGATAATCCGCAGCCTGAGACGCGCAGCAATCAACATATCGGGACGCCCATCAATGTCACTCAACGTCGTGATCATGGCCGCAGGCAAGGGCACGCGCATGAAGTCAGCGCTGCCCAAGGTGTTGCACCGTTTGGCCGGAATGCCTTTATTGCAGCACGTCTTGAATGCCAGCGCTGCGCTCGGGGCGGCGCGCACCGTGGTCGTCACCGGACATGGCGCTGAACAGGTGGAAGCTGCATGCGCCAGCAGTGGCGCCGTGTGTGTGCGCCAGATGCCGCAGCTGGGCACTGGCCACGCGGTGCAGCAGGCGGTGCCGGCGCTCGATGATGCCAACAGCATAACGTTGATCCTGAACGGCGACGTGCCACTGATTCGCAGCCAAACCGCCGCTGCGCTGGTGCAGGCCTGCGGCGGCAGGCAACTGGCGCTGTTGACCATCGAACTGGCTGACGCCAGCGGCTACGGCCGCATCGTCAGGCAAGGCGAGCCGGTGCGCGCCATCGTCGAACACAAAGACGCCAGTGCCGCGCAGCGCCAGATCAACGAGGTCTACACCGGCATCATGGCCGCGCCCACCGCGCTGCTCAAACGCTGGGTGCTGGCGCTCAAAGACGACAACGCGCAGCGCGAGTTCTACCTGACCGATGTGGTGGCCGCTGCGGTGGCCGACGGCGTGCCCGTGGTGACCTGCGCGGCGAGCAGCGAAACCGAGGTGCTGGGCGTCAACAGCCCCGTGCAGCTGGCCGACCTGGAACGCCGCCACCAGCGTGCGCTGGCCGAACAGTTCATGGCAGCCGGCGTGCGCCTGGCCGACCCGGCGCGGTTTGATGTGCGCGGCACGCTGCACTGCGGCAGCGACGTGGAGATCGACATCAACTGCATCTTCGAAGGCCGGGTTGACGTGGCCGACGGCGTGCGCATCGGCGCGCACTGTGTGATCAGCAACGCGCAGATCGGCGCCGGCGCCACCATCCACCCGTTCACGCACATCGAAGGCGCCAGCGTCGGCGCCGGTGCGCTCGTCGGCCCGTTTGCGCGCCTGCGCCCCGGCGCCGAGCTGGGCCCTGACGTGCACATCGGCAACTTCGTCGAAGTGAAGAACTCGACGCTGGCCGCCGGCGCCAAGGCCAACCACCTGGCTTACTTGGGCGACGCCACGGTGGGCGAACGGGTGAACTTCGGCGCCGGCAGCATCACCGCCAACTATGACGGCGCCCACAAACACCGCACCGTCATCGGCAACGACGTGCATGTGGGCAGCAACTGCGTGCTGGTGGCTCCCGTCACGCTGGGTGACGGCGCCACAGTGGGCGGCGGCTCCACCATCAGCAAAGATGTGCCGGCCGGGCAACTGACCGTGGCGCGCGCCCGGCAGGCCACGCTGGCGGGCTGGCAGCGGCCGAAAAAAGCGGGCCCTAACAGCGCCTGAATCGGCCCCTGAAATGTGGCCTGAAAGATTGCAGCCCTTGCCGGCGACTCAACGATGCAAACCAGCCCCATCAGCCCATGACCGACACCTCCCCCAGCGCCGTGGTGCAAGCCCAACTGCAGGCCTACAACACCAAAAACATCGAAGCCCTGCTGCGCACCTGCGCGCCGCAGGCTGAACACCGCAGCATCCACGGCGAGTTGTTGGCGCGTGGGCACGACGAACTGCGCGCACGCCTGGCGCTGCGTTTTGCCGAGCCTGACCTCTATGCGCGACTGGTGTCGCGCATCGCGCTGGGCAACTTCGTCACCGACGCTGAAATCATCACGCGCAACTTTCCCGAAGGCCGCGGCACGCTGGACCTGCTGTGCATCTACGAAGTGGAAGACGGGCTGATCCAGCGCGCCTGGTTTGCCACCGGCAAAAAAGCGCTGCACGCCAAAGTGAGCTGACACTCAAAGCGGGCGGGCACCGCCCGTGAATGAGGAAGTCTTCCCTGACCCGGGGCGCTGCCCCGCATCATGAGAGTTAGCCGGGTCAGGCCGACGCAGCCTCGGCCGTGTCGGCGGCCAGGCACAGGTCTTCCCAGGCGCGGGCCTTTTCCAGCGGCTGGCGCAGCAGGTAAGCCGGGTGGTAACTGACGACCACCGGCACGCCCTGGTAGCGGTGCACACGGCCACGCAGCTTGCCTATTGGCTCGTCGCTGCGCAACAAGGCCTTGATGGCAAAAGCACCCAGCGCCAGGATGATGCGGGGCTGCAGCAGCTCAATCTGGCGCAACAAAAACGGTTCACAAGTCGCCAGTTCTTCGGCCGTCGGATTGCGGTTTTTCGGCGGCCGGCATTTCACCGTGTTGACGATGAACACCCGGCGGCTGGGCGGTGGGCCTGCAGCGCCCTCGGCGGCCTCGGCGCCCTCATCACCTTTGGCGCCTTCAGCACTTTCTGTATCTTTGGCGCCCTCGGCGCGCGTCAGCCGCAAAGCCTGCAGCATGTGGTCGAGCAGGGCCCCCGAGGGCCCGACAAAAGGCAAGCCCTGCAGATCTTCCTGCTCACCCGGCGCCTCGCCCACCACCAACCAGTGCGCCTGCACAGCGCCGCTGCCAAACACCGCCTGCTTGCGCGACTGACACAGGCCACACGCCGTGCAACTGGCAACGGCCTGGCGCAGGGGCTGCCACGCCAGCGTCGCCACGTCGCCGCGCACAACCCGTTTGCTGGCTGCAACGCTGTCGCCCGGCACGGGCCTTGTGGCGGCCGGCGGCGGCAGCGCGGCGGCGCGCGCAGCAGGCCGCTCTGCCACCGCAACCGTTGCTTTTGTGAGTGCTGGTTTCGCAGGCGCCGCTGCAGGCGCAGGCAGGCTGGCCGGCAGGTCGGCCGGCGCCGACCACACCTGCAAGCCCAGCGCGCGCAGCAGGGTGTGTTGCCGGGCCGTCCAGCTCACCCCGCCACCCCTTCCAGCGGCAGCCGCATCACCACCGCATCTTCGCGCTGCCCATCCGCCGGGTAGTAGCCTTTGCGCAAGCCCACTTCAGCAAAACCCAGCCGGCGATACAGGCTGCGAGCCCGGCTGTTGCTGTGCCGCACCTCCAGCCACAACGTGGGCACACCACTCTGGCGGGCGCGCGCCTGCAGCGCCCGCAACATGCGCTGGCCCAGGCCGGCACCCTGGAATTCAGGCGCCACGGTGATGTTCAACAGGTGCATTTCATCAACACCCACCATGGCCACGAAGTAAGCACAAACGCTGCCGTCGGGCAGCACCATCACTTCGGCGGTGTAGCCGGCAATCAGCGAATCGACAAAGTTGCACTGGCTCCAGGGGTGGCTGTAGGCGCGCACCTCCACCGCCGTCACCGCAGCGACGTCGGCGCGCACCATCTTGCGCTGGCCTGCCAGGGCCGCGCTGGTGCTGACTGCGGGCAGCGCTGCGGCTGGCGCTGCAGGTGTGGGCAACCAACGCGCGGCGGTCATGGCAGGCCGGCCTTCATCTCGCGGGCTGCGGCGCGCTCTTGCGTGGTCTGTGCGACCTTGTCTCGACCGTAAAACGGCAGCGCCTCGGCTGCATCCACGCCCTGCCCGGTGGCCCAGGCGTGCTGAGCCAGGCGCAACAGTGCAGCGGCTCGGTTGTGCTCGGTGGATAAACACAAGCTCGCGGGCGGCAGCGCCAGCCTGTCGCCAAAAGCCAGCAGCGCAGAGCCCGCCACCACTGGCCGCAGCAAGCCTTGCCACAGCGGCGCCAGACCGTCCAGGCTGTGCAGTGCCGGTGGCTGCAAGACTTGCCACGTGCCGTGCACCTGTCGCTGCAACTGGCCCTCGCCCCGTACCTCGCTTTGATTCAGTTCAGCTGCCGGCCCGTGCGGCAGCCAGCGGTAAAGCCCCGCATAGACCTCGTTCATGCGCGCGTCCATCAGCACCACCACGTCGCAGGCAGCGCCGTGCGCAGCGTGTGGCGCCAAGCTCAGTTGCAGGCGCGCGTCTTCAGCCACCAGCAGCAGGCTGTCCAGCGGCAGCAGCGGCACCCCCAGGCCCAGGCCCAGGCCCTGTGCCACCGCGCACGCGGTGCGCAAGCCGGTGAAGGCGCCAGGCCCGCTGCCAAAGGCAATGGCGCGCAAGTCTTGCAGCGCCAGCTGCGCCTCGGCCAGCAACAGCAGCGCTTGCGGCAGCAAATGGGCCGACGCTGCAGCGCCGCCTGCACCGGTGTGCGTGTGGCCCCCAGCGGGGCCCGACACCGCCAGCGCCAGCGCTTCGGTGGAGGTGTCAAAAGCCAGCAGTGGGGCGGCGCTGGCCGAGACGACGTCCACCTCGGCTGCCTTTAGAAAGGATTGCGGGTCGCGCGGTCGATGGCCAGACTGGCCAACTGGGCCTGACCGCCCGACGACAACCGGGTGCCGTCAGCCCAAAACCAGGCGCCCGCCGACCCACCGGCCACCAAGGTGGCGGTGGTGCAGGCTAGCAACGCATCCGTGCAGACTGCGGTGGTGCAGGCTGGCAACGCAGCCGTGCAGACCGCGCTGCTGGCGTCAGACAGCCCATAGCTGGCGGGAAAACGCACCGCCAGCTGGGTGCGCAGGTCGCTCTGCATCAGGCCCACAAAGCGGCCGTCCAGCAGCACCTTTACGCCCAGCCGTTCGTTGAAGACGCGGGTCAGCTCGCTCAGCAGCAGCGCACTGCCGGGCTTGGTGGCTTCTTCGGCGCGCGCAAAAGGCGACAAACCCAGGTCGGGCACGGTGGAGACGATGACCTTGGCTTGCAGGTTGACCAGGCGGTTGACGATGCCGGCCATGCGCTCGCCACGTGCACCCGCTTCGTTCAACAGCGCGGCCATCGGTTCGGCCGGGTGGCGTGTGTAAAGCTCAAGCACATCGTTCATGCCGCCCAAAGCCAGCACCAGGTCTTTGTCGCGGAAACCGCCACTGGCCACCTGGGCGTCAACCTGGGCTGAGATGTCGGCCACCTTGGCGCCGGCTGCAGCACGCATCACGCCGTTGACGGCCGTGGTGGACGCGGTGGGATTGCACGCGCTGAAGACATAGCCGTACAGCGAAGCCACGGTCTGCACCCACAGCGGCTCGGCGGCGCAGTCCAGCCGGGTGGCGTCGGTGGCGCTGACACCGTTGACGGCGTATTTGCGGCCATCAGCAGTCAAGGCACTGAGGTCATCGCCCACCACCAGCACACGCGCGGCGATAAAGGGTTCGAACTGCGAGGTGCCGCCGCCGCAAGCCGCCAACAGCACAGGCAACAGCACCCGCGCCGCTGCACACCAACGACGCCAGGGTCTGGCACTGTTCAGCGTAAATTTGTGCGGCTGTTTGTTGCCGTTGCTTGACCTCATCCTGGCTCCGATTGCATGCGGCTGCTGCCGATTAAAAACGATGGTTAAAAAGCCTCAGGCGGCAGGGCAGCGGGGTTTGTTCGGCAGGCCCGCAGAGGCGAGCGACGGGTCAAGCGTTCGATCAAGCGGCAGCACGCGTCAAGCGGTCTCGCACACCGTCCCAGGCTGCAGCCGGTGGCGGCTGTTCAACCCAGATCGCCTGCACACCCGCCATTTCCAGCTGGCGCAGCGTGAAAAACAGCGCGTGGGCTGCAGCGTCGGCGTCATCGGGCATGGCCTTGAACACCCACTCGGGCTGCGCCCGCAAGGCCGCTTCCAGCTGCTGAGGGTTCATGCGGGAATATACCGCGAGCACTTTGCTGGGGCCGGGCGCTGCGCTGTGCAGCGCCTGCAGCAGGTCCAGGCGGTTGAACAGCCGCAGCGGCACCGCCGGTGCGTAGTGCGATTCCAGCGTGCCCGAGGCCCGGGGTGACGCCGCGTGGGCGGCCGCCAACGGCCGGCCCAGCACCTGTTCAAGCACGGGTACTGCCAGCTGGCCCGGCCGCAGCAGCGCCGGCGTTGAGCCCGTGCAGTCGATGATGGTGGACTCGATGCCGACGCTGCAGGGCCCGCCGTTGAGCACCATCAAATCCGGCCCCAGCTCCTGCACCACATGCGCCGCCGTCGTCGGGCTGACGCGGCCGAAGCGGTTGGCGCTGGGTGCAGCCACCCCGGCAACACCGAGGCCGGCGCAGGCGCGCAGCAACGCCAGCGCCAGCGGGTGCGCGGGCACCCGCAGCCCGATGCTGGCCTGGCCCCCCGCAGCGGCCCGCGCACGGCCGGCGCGGCGCGGCACGATCACCGTCAAGGGGCCGGGCCAAAAAGCGTGCATCAGCCGCTGTGCATCGGCGCTGATGTGCGCCGCAAACTCGTGCGCTGCGCCGGCATGCGCCAGGTGCACGATCAGCGGATGCTCAGACGGTCGCCCCTTGGCGGCAAAAATCGCCGCCACCGCCGCGTCGCTGTCGGCGCGGGCGCCCAGGCCGTAGACCGTTTCTGTGGGGAAAGCAACGAGGCCCCCTTCGGCCAGCCGCTGCGCGGCCGCGGCAATGGGGTCGGGCACGACGGCTTCAGGCACCGGACGAATCCCCGGCTACGGGCAGCCGCCTGGCGCTGCGGGGCTGCAATGCTAACAACTCAACGTCAGTCACAAACTAAAACGCGGGCAGGCCGAGCAGCGCTGCTGCCTGCGCGGCCACCCGGCGTGCCTGCTCAAGGCCGGCGGCCGTAACCGTGAGGTGGCCCATCTTGCGCCCACGCCGTGCTTCGGCCTTGCCGTACAGATGCAAATGGGTGCCGGGCAATGCCAGCACCGGGGCCCAATCGGGCGGGACGGCAGCCTGCGCGTCAGCCGGCCACCACAGGTCGCCCAGCAGATTCAGCATGACCGCGGCCGAATGCTGGCGCGGCTGCACCAGCGGCTGTGCCGTCAGGCAGCGCAACTGCAACTGGAACTGCGACACGTCACACGCATCGATGCTGTAGTGGCCCGAGTTGTGCGGGCGCGGCGCCATCTCGTTGGCCACCAGGCGGCCGTCGGTCAACACAAAAAACTCCACACACAACACACCCACATAGTCCATCAGCTGCGCCAACTGCTGGGCACTCTGGATGGCACGCTGCTGCACCCCTGCAGGCACGTCGGGCGCGGGCACTTGCGTGACGGCCAGCACGCCGCTGCGGTGCAGGTTCTGCTGCACCGGCAGCGCGACGGCATCGCCGCTGGCACTGCGCGCCACGATGACGCTGATTTCATGCTGCAGCGGCAAACGCTGCTCGAGCACACACGGTGCAGCGCCCAGGTCTGTATAAGCCTGTTGAAGTTCTGCCAAGGTTTCGACCGTCCGCTGACCTTTGCCGTCGTAGCCCAACGTGGCTGTTTTCAGCAATCCGGGCAGCAACGCCGCATGTGCCGGCAGCTGGGCATCGGCCAGCGTGCTGACGAGCGCGTAAGGCGCACAAGGCACACCCGCCTGGTCGAAAAGTTGTTTCTCGCGCGCACGGTGCTGACAGACCTCAACCGCAGCGGGTGGCGGCGACACAGAAACGTGATGCCGCTGTAACTGGCGCAGCGCCTCTGCGGGTACGTTTTCGAATTCGGTGGTCACGGCCACGCAATGGCGCGCCAACTGCGTCAATGCGGCAGCGTCGTCATAGGCGGCAGTGATGTGCTGGTCTGCTGCAGCGCCCGCCGGGCTGGCGGTGTCGGGTTCCAGCACGATGACCTGGAAACCCGCTGACTGCGCAGCGTGCACAAACATGCGCCCCAACTGACCACCACCGAGCACCCCCAGTGCAATGGGTTTTTCAGCGGCGGTGGAGGCAGCAGCGGGCGTCATCGTCATGCCAGTTTTTGCGTCATGTCGCGTGCTGCCTGCGTTTGACGTGCACGAAAGTCTGCGAGCAGGGTTTGCAAGCGCAGGTCGCCGGCCGATGCCAGCATGGCCACCGCAAAGAGCGCGGCATTGGCCGCGCCAGCGGGGCCGATGGCGAAAGTGGCGACAGGAACCCCCTTCGGCATTTGCACGATGGAGTACAGCGAGTCCAGACCCTGCAAATGTTTGCTGGCAACGGGCACCCCGAGCACCGGCACCACTGTTTTGGCCGCCAACATGCCCGGCAAATGCGCCGCCCCGCCCGCACCGGCAATGATGGCCCGCAAGCCCCGGGCGCTGGCCTGTTCCGCATAAGCAAACAGTTCGTCTGGCATGCGGTGCGCAGAGATCACCCGCTTGTCGTAAGCCACCCCGAATTCGTCGAGCACAGCTGCGGCATGAGACATCGTGTCCCAGTCGGAGTGGGAGCCCATTAGCAAGGCGACTAAGTAACCGTCGAACTGACTCATTGCTTAAAAAATGATGATCAAGCGAAAGCCCATGCTAATCTGTCCTTTTCCATGGCAAATTATTTAGATTGCTTTTTAGGCTAGTCATCAATTCCTTATATACGTCGACAGTGGACTGAAAAAGGTGCTGAAAGGTGTCAACTGAACCGAATCTTGTGTTTTGAATTGAAAGCTGCAGCTGGGTCCAGCGAACGACCATTTGTTCGTCAGGATCGAGTTCACCTATATTCAAGAATTCCCGCCCATCCAATACCTTCTCCGCCTCATCAAACTCGCCCAATGAAGAATGACAATACGCTATCTCGAGTTCTATAATTTCTGGATTAAAGCTTCCCACAGGAAACGGACCCGAACCCTTTATCCCCTTCAATCGATCAATCGCATCCTTAAATCGACCTTCAACTAGCAGCAGTCTCGCTTGGCAAAGTTCAATATAAGATGATAGAGCAGATATTCCAGTAAGATTCTGCAAGCTCTTCGCTGTTTCGATTTCGACTCTAGTTTCTTTTATTTCGGCAACATCAATATCACCAAAACATCTAGACGATCTGATTCGTGACAGGCGGAAAGCCGCTTTGTTATGTTGTAAGGCTTCTACCCCTGCCTGATCGCCGTCCCTTAGTGCATATTCTCTACCCAATAAGAATTGAGACTTAGCAAGACTAGATTCGCCGCACAATAGCGCGGCTTTGCAGACTACGTTTGATACACGCGAAAGTGCATCAGTGTTATTTTCATCTGCGGCTCGAATAGCCCGGCACAAAGACACAAACATCTCGTTGAACTTTGAGTGATCAAATTCAATGTGAGCCCGCCATGCTGACGCAATCGCGTCTAGCTGGCTGTCCTGCATTAGATGGCTTAGAAATTGGGCGCGCATCACTCGATCAAGTGCAATCAAGTCCAAGTTATTGTAATGATGAATTAGCGCTTCCGAAATCATAATCCAAATTGTTACTCGACCGCTATGACCATCGCCAAACTGCTTTCGCAACTCTGCCACAATAGCCATTGCTTGATCGAAATTTCCTATTCGCGCAAAGTATCCCGCTTGCCTCGCCCTTATTTCTGCACGGCTGAAATCATTTGTTTGAAGCTTCCACTCCATGTCTAACCGTGTCAGAAATCGGCTCATTTTGAACCCCTAAATATCGGTTGAACTCATCTCACTGCAGGTCGCTGCACGATTAAGAAAAGCTGCCTGCGTCGCTGAAATTCAAAAAAAAGGCCTAGCTAAGCTAGGCCTCATCTAATCAGGCAAAACACTAGCAATATTAAACGCTAGAGATCCACCTCAAGGCTTATTGCCAGTTGGAAAAGGCCAAGCTGCCGCTGGATTCAACGTAGTTTTCGCAGGGGCAGGGGCAGCGGGTGCGGCAGGAGCCGCCTTCTTAGCTGCCTTTTTTGCAGTAGCTTTCTTGGTTGCCGGCTTCTTCGCTACCGCCGCCTGCTTAGCAGGCGGCGCCTTTTTGGCCGGTGCCGCTTTCTTTGCTGCGGCCTTCTTGGCCGGTGCAGCCTTCTTGGCCGGGGCGGCTTTTTTCGCTGCCGCTTTTTTCGCCGGTGCAGCCTTCTTGGCCGGCGCCGCCTTTTTGGCCGGTGCCGCTTTTTTCGCCGCAGCCTTCTTGGCCGGTGCCGCTTTCTTGGCCGGAGCGGCCTTCTTCGCGGGTGCAGCCTTCTTGGCCGGAGCGGCCTTCTTTGCAGTTGCCATAACGATCTCCTTGATCAAGTTACAAAAACCCGCCGCCGGCTGAACCGGTGTCGGGATTCACCGCCCGATGGTCAGCCACCCGCCGATGGTCTCGGTGGGTGGCGGTCGCCTCGGTAAGGTGAATGGGGTCGCGAGCTCTGCTTGGGGCTGCGGTGTGGCGCCAGCCATGGCTCGTCATTCTTGAACTTGCAGTGACAACACACAGCCACGCACCCGGCGCTGCCGGGGTGTGCTGGGCCTTGCCATGCGGTGCACTGCTCATGTGGACTGTTTTGCTTGCTTGCTTGCTTGCTTGCTTGTTTGTTCGTTTTGTCAGTCCCAAGCCAGCGCACCGCCGGTTTGGTAGTCGATGACCCGGGTCTCGAAGAAGTTGCGCTCCTTCTTCAGGTCGATCATCTCGCTCATCCAGGGGAAGGGGTTCTCTTCATTCGGGAACAGCGCCTCCAACCCGATCTGGGTGGCGCGGCGGTTGGCGATGTAACGAAGGTAGCCCTTGAACATCGACGCGTTCATGCCCAGCAC
>JAYUPP010000051.1:0-5124 GCA_043760045.1 Betaproteobacteria bacterium | reverse complement strand
GTTTTTTGGTGGCCATGGTTGGGTTCTTTCGAATGCGCCGCTTTTAGGCCTTGATTTCCAAGCCGCTGGACTTGTAGACGCGAATGCCGTTGTCCTTGCTCTTGCGTGCGGCTTGTTCATCTTTGCTTAGCAGCTTGATGGCGACGCGGTCGGCTTTGCCGGTGGCAGGGTTGAAGATGGCCAGGTTCGACTGATGAATGGACATCGTCTTGTCGACCACACCACCGGTGGTGCCCTTCATCGGGTTCGGCTTGACATGTTTCTTGACCATGTTGACGCCGTCAACGACGACGCGGTCTTCATCGACACGCTGCGACACGGTGCCGCGTTTGCCTTTGTCGCGGCCGGTGATCACGATGACCTGGTCGCCTTTGCGAATCTTGTTCATGTTCGGTCCTTAGACAGCGCTGCTTACAGCACTTCGGGGGCCAGGGAAACGATCTTCATGAAGCGCTCGGTGCGCAGTTCACGCGTCACCGGGCCGAAGATGCGGGTGCCGATAGGCTCGAGCTTGGCGTTGAGCAGCACCGCTGCGTTGCCGTCGAACTTGATCAGCGAACCGTCTTGCCGACGCACACCTTTGGCGGTGCGCACAACAACGGCGCTGTAGACCTCTCCTTTTTTGACACGGCCACGCGGCGCGGCTTCTTTGATGCTGACCTTGATGACGTCACCAATGGCGGCGTAACGACGCCTGGAGCCGCCCAGCACCTTGATGCACATGACGGACTTGGCACCCGTGTTGTCGGCCACGTCGAGCCGGGTTTGCATTTGGATCATGTTCTATCCCAACTTTGCCGCGCTGCTCACCTGTGCGATCAATCGCTTGATTTCAGGTGCTCTGCACAACCAGTCCTGGGCCCGAGTCTGGGTTTGGGAAAGACCGAATTCTTCAAGCCCTGATGCATGCCGCCCGGCTTGGGCGCTGTTCAAGGCCGGCGAATCCGGCGAAGCCTGTGATTATCTGCCAGAATCGCTGCGGCCGTCAAGCAATGTGTGCGTAAATTTTGAAGTGCTCCATGATCCGAGGCGGCGCCCCGGGTCATGAAACTCAGCCGCCACCGCGCTGGTTTCGTTGTTTCAGGCCAGCAGCTGTTGCGCTTGCTTCAGCATCGTGGTGCCGTCGCTGACTTCGAACTTGCCAGGGGCTTCGCGGTTCAGGCTTTTCACCACACCGTCAACCACCAGCATCGAATAACGGTCGGCGCGCAGGCCCATGCCGCGCGCGGTCAGGTCCAGTGTCAGGCCCGTGGCCTGGCTGAAAGCGGCACTGCCGTCGGCCATCATGCGCACCTTACCAGCCGTCTTTTGCTCACGGCCCCAGGCGCCCATCACAAAGGCGTCATTGACCGCCACGCACCACACTTCGTCCACGCCGGCGGCTTTCAATGCCGCTGCGTTTTCCAGGTAGCTCGGCACATGCTTGGCTGAACAGGTGGGTGTAAAGGCGCCAGGCAGGCTGAAGATCGCAATTTTCTTGCCGGCTGTGGCCTTCTGGACGTCGAAGCTGTTGGGGCCCAGCGAACAGCCGTTGCCCTCGACCTCAACATATTCCTGCAGGCTGCCAGCGGGCAACGTGTCTCCAACTTTCAACATGATGTTCATCTCTTGTGGGTGGGGAAAAAAACAAAAGGCGACCGCTGACTGGAGTTTCCAGCAAGCGGCCGCCATTTTCTGGCGCCAGGGTTAAACAACCGCTGGCGAGTCAACGCAGATCAGAGCAGCTTGGCCTTCTCGATCAAGCGGGTAACGGTCCACGACTTCGTTTTGCTGATCGGGCGACCTTCGGAAATTTCCACCAGGTCGCCCAGCTTGAATTCGCCCTTTTCGTCGTGGGCGTGGTACTTGCTCGACTTGGCGACGATCTTGCCGTAGAGCTCATGCGCAGTGCGCCGCTCCACCAGCACGGTGACGGTTTTCGACCGCTTGTCGCTGACGACGCGGCCCACCAGGGTGCGCGTGTTTTTCACAGGCGCCGCAGTGGCTGCTGCTGTTGCTGCTGTTACGGCTGTTGCAACTGCACTTTGGGTTTCGCTCACTTGGCGGCCTCCTTCGTGGCTTGGCGCTTCTTCTCGGCAATGATGGTTTTGGCTCGCGCCACGTCGCGCCGGGTGTTGCCCAGTTGGGTGTGGTTGGTGAGCTGTTGTGTGGCGCGTTGCATGCGCAGGCCGAAATGGGCCTTCAGCAGTTCGGAGACTTCTTTCTCCAGGCCCGCGATGTCCTTGGTGCGCAGTTCAGATGCTTTCATCGTCTTTCTTTCGCCTCAAGTGCCAACCTGGCGCGCCACAAATGTGGTGCGCAAGGGCAGCTTGGCCGAAGCCAGCAGGAAGGCTTCACGAGCCAGTTGCTCGGGCACGCCGTTGATTTCGTACAGCACCTTGCCTGGCTGGATCTCGGCCACGTAGTACTCGGGGTTGCCCTTGCCGTTGCCCATGCGCACCTCGGCCGGCTTTTGCGAGATCGGCTTGTCGGGGAAGATGCGGATGAAGATGCGGCCACCCCGTTTGATGTGACGGCTGATGGCGCGGCGAGCGGCTTCAATCTGGCGCGCAGTGATGCGGCCGCGTTCGGTGGCCTTCAGGCCGAATTCGCCGAACGAGACGTTGGCACCACGCGTGGCGATGCCGGTGTTGCGGCCCTTGTGTTCCTTGCGGAACTTGCGACGTGCGGGTTGCAGCATCGTTATTCTCCTTTGCTCTCGCCAGCAGCCGGGGCGGCAGGCGTGGCGCGGCGCACGCGTTTGACGGCCGGGCCTTTGGGTCCGTCACTGGCAGTACCGGCCGGTGCAGCAGCGGCTGGCGCTGCGGCATCGGCACGCGGGGCACGATCACCGCCCGGGCGGCCACGGCCACCGGGTGCACCCGGTCCGCCAGGGCGTCCATCGGGACGTGGGCGGCGGTCGCGGCGGTCGTTGTCGTTTTCGGTTTTGGGCAACTGCGGCGCATCGCCATTGGCCAAACGGTCCCCGCGGTAGACCCACACTTTGACGCCAATGACGCCGTAAGTGGTCTTGGCTTCAGAGAAGCCGTAGTCGATGTCGGCACGCAAGGTGTGCAACGGCACACGGCCTTCGCGGTACCACTCGGTGCGCGCGATTTCAATGCCGTTCAAACGGCCGGCGCTCATGATCTTGATGCCTTGCGCACCCAGACGCATGGCGTTCTGCATCGCGCGTTTCATCGCACGGCGGAACATGATGCGTTTTTCCAGCTGCTGCGTGATGCTGTCGGCGATCAGTTGTGCATCGACTTCGGGCTTGCGCACCTCTTCGATGTTCACCGCCACTGGCACGCCCAGGCGCTTCGTGAGCTCGGCCTTCAGGTTTTCGATGTCCTCGCCTTTTTTGCCGATCACCACGCCCGGGCGCGCCGAGAAAATGGTGATGCGCGCATTTTTGGCGGGGCGCTCAATCAGGATGCGAGAAACGGCTGCGCTCTTCAGCTTGGCCTTCAGGTATTCACGCACCTTCAGGTCTTCAGCCAGCATGCCGGCAAAGTTGCCACGACTGGCAAACCAGCGCGAATGCCAGGCACGGGTGACCGCAAGGCGGAAACCGGTTGGGTGGATTTTCTGTCCCATAGTCTTCTCAGTTCCCGACCGTGACGTAGATGTGGCAGGTGCCCTTGTTGATGCGTGCACCACGCCCTTTGGCGCGGGCGGCAAAGCGGCGCAGTACCGTGCCTTGTTCAACGTAGATCGAAGTGATCTTCAGTTCGTCGATGTCAGCACCGTCGTTGTGTTCGGCATTTGCGACGGCTGAATCCACCGCCTTCTTGATGATGCCGGCGGCCTTTTTCTGCGTGAAGGCCAGGATGTTCAAGGCCTGGTCGACCTTTTTACCGCGGATCATGTCGGCAACAAGCCGGCCTTTATCAGCCGACAGGCGCACGCCCCGTACGACGGCTTTTGTTTCGGTTGCCATGTTGGAGGCTCCTTACTTCTTGGCCTTCTTGTCCGCGGGGTGACCCTTGAACAAGCGGGTGAGTGCAAATTCGCCAAGCTTGTGACCGACCATCTGGTCGGTCACATACACAGGCACGTGCTGCTTGCCGTTGTGCACGGCCACCGTCAAGCCGATAAATTCCGGCACGATGGTGCTGCGGCGCGACCAGGTCTTGATCGGCTTCTTGTCCTTGTTGGCAGAGGCTTTTTCAACCTTGGCCATCAGGTGGTGGTCCACGAATGGACCCTTCTTGAGTGAACGCGTCATGGTGGCTGTCCCTCAGGCCTTATTTCTTGCGACGCGAGACGATCATCGTCTGCGTGCGCTTGTTGCTGCGGGTGCGGTAGCCCTTGGTGAGGGTGTTCCACGGTGACACCTGTGGCATGCCCTCGCCGGTCTTGCCTTCGCCACCGCCGTGCGGGTGGTCGACTGGGTTCATCGCTGTGCCACGCACCGTCGGGCGGATGCCGCGCCAGCGAATGGCGCCGGCCTTGCCGTACTGGCGCAGGCTGTGCTCTTCGTTGCTCACTTCACCAATGGTGGCGCGGCAGTCGATGTGAATCTTGCGCACCTCACCCGAACGCAACCGCAGCTGCGCGTAGATGCCTTCGCGCGCCATCAGCGTGACGCTGGCACCGGCCGAACGTGCAATCTGCGCACCCTTGCCGGGCATCATTTCGATGCAGTGAATGATGGAGCCCACGGGGATGTTGCGGATGGGCAGCGCGTTGCCCGCCTTGATCGGCGCTTCAGCACCCGACATCAGCGTGGCGCCAGCATCCACACCGCGGGGTGCGATGACGTAACGGCGTTCACCGTCGGCATAACACAGCAGTGCAATGTGGGCCGTGCGGTTGGGGTCGTATTCAATGCGTTCAACCTTCGCCGGAATGCCGTCTTTATTGCGCAGGAAATCGACCACGCGGTAGTGGTGCTTGTGGCCACCACCCTTGTGACGCATCGTGATGTGGCCGTTGTTGTTGCGACCCGAATTCTGCTTTTGCGGCTCCAGCAGCGACGCTTCAGGGGCACCCTTGTGCAGGTGCTTGTGCACCACCTTCACGACAGCGCGGCGGCCGGGCGAAGTGGGTTTGACTTTGACGACTGCCATTTAAGCGGCCTCCCCGGAGAAGTTGAGCTCCTGGCCGGGCTTGAGCGACACAAACGCCTTTTTGACGTGG